>DSCO01000001.1 GCA_011049045.1 Methanomicrobia archaeon
GCCGCTGGTGGGCGCGACCGACTATACGGTAGAAGACGGCGATGTGGTAACCTGGTACTGGAGCAGCAGCATAGAGATGACGCCTGCAGATTCGCCGCGGCTCGTGATCATCACGGTCTCCGTTGCGGCAGATCCAGTATCGCCGGGTCCCGATCCAAGACCCGTTCCGACGCCTGAGCCAACGCCAACGACGCTCCCACCACACCGTAGTGGCGGAGTTCGAGCACCACAGGACGCCGATTCCGACGGCTACTCAGACCTCGAGGAACTCCTTGCGGGGACCAATCCCAATGATCCCGCTGACTACCCCGGCAAAGTGACTGTAGAAGCCACGAGCATGCCATCGCCCACCGCAACGCCAGTACCAACAGCAACGCCGATACCAACCTCCGTCGCACCAGAGCCCGTTCCCGCATCAGCCAGCCCAACGCCTCAGGAGCCTGGTTTTGAAGCTATACCTCTCCTCGCAGGGCTGCTCGCTACAGCCTATCTCCTCAAACGAGAAACGAGCCGGTAACAAAGAATGAGCAGATCAAGCTTCTATCCTTATTTTATCTCTCCTCTGTATCTGTTTGCCGTTCTGTTAGTGGCTTCGATCCTCCTCGCACTACCCCTGACGGTCGCCGCCGTGAGCGATGGGGCGGGATATCCCATGTTCCAGTACAATGCGCAACGTACCGGCAACGCGAGCGGCGCGGCGCCGGGAACCGCAACGCTGCTCTGGCAATCGGGCGAAAAGACCGCCGGCTGCATCCAGGCGGGACCGATCGTTGCCAACGGCCTGGTCTACGTGCCTACCTGGTCATCATGGATGGCTGGCAATGCCACCGATGCGCTCTACTGCCTCGATTTGGAGACCGGCAGGGAAATTTGGAATAACACGGCCGTTCGCGGGGCCTCAACGGCTGCATATGCTAATAACACGCTCTTTCTGGGCACTTCAGCAGGGACCATAGCGTGCGTTAACGCGACGAGCGGTGAAGTCCTCTGGAATAAGCAGATAGATCCGAGTGCTTCGTTCCATGGCATCGCCTCCTCGCCGCTGGTACACGGAAATCTGGTGTACGTCATGAGCTTCTCGGATGGCACGCTCCATGCCTTCTCCTTTGACGGTACCGAGCAGTGGCGCTTCTCCACCGGCGGCCCGATCTTCTGCTTTGCCTCGCCCGCGGCATATGCGGACAAACTGCTCTTCGCCGGGAACGCAGGGGGTGAGCACGCGCTCTACTGCGTCAACCTGAGCACGCACGAGGAGATCTGGAAGTTCACCACGGCCACCGAAATCCGCGCCACACCCACCATCTGGGCGGTCGAAGATTTGGTCTTCTTCTCCACGAAGTACGTCATCGGGAAACCACATGGCCTCTACGCCCTCAATCTGAGCACGGGTGCAGTGTCCTGGAACGTCACGCACAAATCGAGCTGGGCCTCTCCCGCGTTGAGCGATGGGAGACTGTACATCGGAGGCTCGACCGTCGATTCCACCCTCTATTGCTACAACGCACGCAATGGCTCGCTCCTCTGGAAGAATGAGGAGATGGGCGGCGCGGTCGACTCTTCACCGGTTGTCGCTGGCGGGAAGGTGTACTTCGGCACGAATGAAGTTGACGGAACGGTCTTCGCGTTGGATGCGGACCATGGATCCACGCTCTGGAGCTATACGCTTCAGATCCCCCCGGGCTATGGCGGCGGCTATAATATAGCATCATCTCCCGCCATCGCTGATCGCACGTTACTCATAGGAGTCGATAATATCGGCGTGCTTGCCTTTCGTGATCCGCAGTTCGCGGAATTCGATACCGGCACGCCGGAGCATCCTTATCCAAGCATCCCTGGTACCTTGTATGGGTCGCTCACGCCCGCACACGATCTCCTGGTAAATACGATGCTCATACGGGCATGCGATGGCACCGGCGGACATGCCAAATATGGTAGGATATGGAACGATTCGTGGATCGGCGCAACCGCACAGTGGAACGGGTACGTGGGCGATTGGCGCACCATCACATTTTCAGAACCATTTCTGCTACATAAAGACGAGCCCTACTATTACCGTATAGAAACCGGTTCATACCCGCAGTTGCACCATACAAATGAACTTACGGTGAGCGATGGGGTGATCACCTGCACGAAGTTCACCGATGCAAACGGGGTGGCCCATTCCGGGGCTATCCCCGCAATACGGTTGTATTTCCGGTAAGATGAACGAGAATAAGGCCTTCGTGTCCTGGAGTGGCGGAAAAGACAGCTCGCTTGCCTGTTTACGTGCTCTGACGGCGGGCTGCGAGGTCTCGTATCTCCTGAACATGCTGGATGAGTCTGGCGAGCGCGAGCGAGCGCATGGCATTCCCCTGATCCAGGTGAACGCCTCGTGGGGGTATGAGCCCGAATTCAAAGCAGCCGTGCGGAGACTGAAGCGCGAGGGGATAGAACGCGGCGTATTTGGCGATATTGACCTCCGCGAGCATCGCACCTGGGTGGAACGCGTCTGTGAAGAGCTGGTGATCGTGCCTCTCCTGCCGCTCTGGGGAATCGATCCTGACGCACTCTTGCACGAGTTCGTCACCGCTGGCTTCGAGGCTATTGTCGTCGCGACAAGGGTCAATAAGGACTGGCTCGGCCGGACGATCGACGAGTCGTTCATCAGTGAGCTGCAAGAGTGCGAGTTCCACGCAGCCGGTGAATCTGGCGAGTATCATTCCTTCGTCATCAACGGCCCGCTCTTCAAAAGAAGGATTCGGGTGAGTGAAACTGAACGGGTGCGTCATGGCGACCACTGGTTCCTGGATATCAAGCGGGGTGAGCTGGAATGAGCACGCGCACACTCGTGGTTCTCTTTACCGTACTGGCGTTCTGCTCCTGCTCCACGATCTGCGTGGCGGGCAGCGTCACCCCCTGGAACTCCCTCACCAATGACGCTTCTGAGAGCTTATCCCTCGATCTCCACCTGGACGAATATGCGACCGTTGAATGCTCCGTTACTGCCGGCTCGTCCTACCGGTGGACGTGGACGGTGAACGGTGAAGTGATTAAGGAAACTGATGGAACGAGCTCAAATCTCGCGTATGTCGTCAACGACTACGGCAGCTACCATATCAGTGCCCGAGGCACCGGTGGAAATGAGACGATTCAAGCTTCTTGGAACCTGACCGTTTGGCTGGTTATAGAGCAAGAAAACGACGTTCGGGAGCTCGAAGGGCTTAAGGACTATGTCTTACGGCTTTCTAAGAGACCCGAGCGGATCGTTTCTCTGGCACCAAGCTGCACGGAGTTCCTGTTCGCCGTTGGCGCCGGGGATCAGGTGGTCGGTGTGACGGAGTACTGCGATTATCCGCCAGAGGTGGTGGCGAAGAAGAAACGGGGCGAAATAGGCGTGATCGGCGGCTATTCCACACCCAGCTTCGAGAAGATCGTGGCACTCCAGCCCGATCTGATCGTGGGCGCCTATGGCAATCCTGATGACGTGCTCTACTGGCTCGTCGACGAAAGGGCACACCCCGGGGTCACCTATCCGCTCTTTGCACAGAACCCTAAGAACAGTGAGGAGATCTTCCGGCATCTCACGGTGTTAGGCGCGCTTACAGGCTGCAGAGCTGAGGCCGATTCACTGGAGCACGAGCTTCGAGAGCGAGTAGCAGCCATCACAGCAGAGACCGCTTCCCGGCCTCACCAGGAGAAGCCGCGCGTCTTTTATAATATCGGCGATTTCTTCACCGCCGGTGACAATACCTTCGTCAACGAGGTCATTACGCTCGCGGGTGGCATAAACATTGCCGCCGACTCCTCGGGTTACTTTGTCATGAACCTCGAAGAGCTGATCTATCGCAATCCGCAGGTAATTATCTGCGATAGCGGTATGGGGAGCATGAGTCTCGCGTATGAGCAGATCATAGGGGATAAACGGCTGCACATCGTCGATGCCGTAAAAAAAGGATGGGTGTACGTCATTGACGCCGACATTATAGATCGGCCAGGGCCCCGCATTGTGGACGCTCTGGAGCTCGTCTACCAGGATTATAGCGACTTCTTCGCGGCCACACGCCCAACACCCTCACCGTCAGAATCACCTTCATCAGCAAGCAGTGGCGGGTCGAGCGCGAAAGCCGCCCCGACAGCTGCTCCATCGATGCCCGTGCCGTCGCCACAGGTGACCGAGGCCGTGCGAACCGTTCCGGTGCTGAAGGCCGGTGAAGCTGCAGCGATGCTCTTCGTGGATATGGATATCTCGATGCTCACGCTCAGCTCGGATACCACGGTCAGCGATGTAAGAATCGCGATAAAACGTGTGGAGAGACCTCCGAACGTTCCCGCGCCTCCTGATACCACGTATGGTTACCTGGACCTCATGGTCACAGCGGAAGAGAGCGCACGGGTGTCCGGCAGCATTGAGTTTAAGGTGCTGAAATCGTGGTTTGAAGTCCATGACATTGCGGAGTCGACCGTTAGTCTTTCCAGATACGATCCACGAGCTGGGTGGTCTAAACTATCCACCTCGCGAGTCGATGCGGACGATCTCTTCGCCTTCTTTGTGGCGGAGACGCAGGAGTTTTCGCTCTTCGCGATCACGGGAGAGCCGCGAACAAGGGCAACAGGAACAACCGCTCCGTCTGCTGCGCCTACCGCACCACCACGTCCCCCCGGCGATCCCTCGCAACCAGCAACTGCTCCTGCTGCAACACCCGAGCCAGAGACGAGCGCCGCAGGCATTCCGGGATTCGAAGCGATCGGCGCGGCGATTGCGCTGCTCATCATTACGGTCCGCAGGCGAGGTAAAGGACTGAAATCCGGGACGGTGCGCTCATCATTACGATCCGCTGCTTTAAGCTGAGCAGAGCGTATAGGGTGAATGAAGAATCGAGGATGCTGGGCTTCGGAACACGATGAACACGGGATATAACGCACCGGGACTGCGAAAAATACTCCACTGGAAGCTGGTGCTGATTTACTTGCTGCTCTTTCTCTTCCTTTCCATCGTCTTGACCACGGCGATTGGGCCCGTGTACGTGCCGCCGCGGGAGATCGTCATGCTCCTGGGGAGCAAGTTTGGGCTCTGCGTCTCCCCCTCCGTTGCCCATGAGGTCATCATCTTCCAGATACGATTACCGCGGATTTTCCTCGGTCTTCTGGTCGGCATTGCACTCGCCACCGCGGGAACAGCACTCCAGGGCCTGTTCAAGAACCCCATGGCCGACCCCTACATCATCGGCATCGCGTCCGGCGCCTCGGTCGGCGCCGCGCTCTCGATCATGGTCATCCCGCAGGTCTTCTCCCTCTATACCACGCCAATAATGGCTTTTCTTGGCGCGCTCTGCACCATTCTCATCGTCTATAATATCGCGAAGGTCGGCGGTCGCATTCCTGTGGATACTCTCTTGCTCACCGGTATTGCTGTCTCCCTGTTCCTGGGCGCGGTGTTATCTTTTATGATGTCCATTGCCGGCGAGGCATTGCACAACATCTTCTTCTGGACAATGGGCGGCTTCTGGCTCGCGAACTGGACGAAAGTGAAAATAACCGTGCTGCCCGTGCTCCTCAGCTTCGGCGTGATCTATATCTTCGCCAAGGACCTCAACGCCATGCTGCTCGGTGAAGAATCCGCACAGACCCTCGGCATCAATGTCGAGACGGCAAAGCGGATCCTTCTGGTGCTCTCTGCGTTCATCACCGCCGCGGCCGTAGCATTTACCGGTACCATCGGGTTCGTGGGGTTGATCATACCGCACATCACCCGAATTTTGGTCGGCCCCGATCATCGCATTCTCTTTCCCGCGTCGGCACTGCTGGGCGGGATTTTTCTCATCTGGACAGACGCACTGGCACGGGTACTGGCAGAGATGCCCGTTGGCGTGATTACCGCGTTCTTCGGCGCGCCGTTCTTCATCTACCTGCTGAAGAAGCGGAAGAGCGGGTACGCTCTGGCGTGATGGGAAAGGCCGCAAAAACGAACGAGCACTTACTTAACCGCTACACCAACGGCACGCTGGATCAACCGCTGGATCTCATCGAGTTCCTTCTCCATCGGGCCTCGCTTGTCCGGTATTTCCAGGATGATGGGTCGCACGCCTTTCTTCTTCGCGTTGATATCCCGTATCTTCTCGCGGGTACGTGGATCAGCTGCCAGCTGCTCGGTGATGAGAATAATCGCAAAGTCCTCGCGTGCCAGACGATCGAGCACATGGGCGGTATCCTCCTGCTCCCCGTCCAGCCCCTGCTCGTATACCGCGTTCACGCCCGCGAGCCGGAATCCCGTGGCGGTATCAGGATCACCAATTACTGCTACTGCATTCATCTCCCCGTCATTAGATAGCAAGGGTAAGGAAAGCGACGATCATTCCACCCTCGCTCGCTTTCTACACCTCCTTTCTCGTATTGGATGATCAGATATCCCGGTGTATCAGGACGAAGTGCTCTCGAAGAGCGCTTTCACGATCTCCTCCCGGAGACTCGTCGAGAAGCGTGCCATGCGTTGCTCAAAGGTGTTGTTCACCTCGATCTTCCCGTCCGTTTGCCGGACAATAACGCCGCCCACCGATTTCATCTGTTCAGCGGCCAGCGTCAGCTTTAATGCTCTGCCCTGCTCGCGGCTCAGTGCTTTACCCCATTCTGTGAGCTGTGCTTGTGTAATATGTGCTGCTGCTGCATCCTCATCGCTGAGGAGCACGTCCAGGTCTATTCCTGCACTGCTGCTCCCGGTCGCAATGCTCAAGACACTCTCGGTTATGAGCCCCCTCAAGATCTCCGCGTAGGAAACGTCCTTGAACCCCGAGCTCTTCACGCCGGGTATGCGGGTCAGTGCGGACTCCAGGGTTCTCTCGATCATCGCTTCCTCTGTACTCCATTTGAGCTTTCTCGCGTTTTGGCGTGCTGCACGCACCATGCGCTCCTTCTCCTCCGCTCCTTTTCGCTCCTCAGCAGCTAAAAACTGCTGCTTCTGCTGCTCGAGCTCGTTACGCGCTGCTTCAAGCTTCGCGTCAGCCTGCTGCTTCGCGTCGGCCGCGATCTGCTGCCCTTCCTCGCGAGCTTCCGCCCTTATCCGCTCCACCATCTCTTTCGCGCCCATCGACTATCACCTCAGGCCTAAAATGCGCTCCAACACGACCGCAATCGCATGATCGAGATTCGCCTCGGCGGCAGCTTTCAGTTGCTCCGCCTCCGCCTGGGCAGCTTGCAGGATCTTCGCCTCCTCTTGCTTACCCTCCTCGATATGCCGCGCAGCAATCTCAGCGGCTAAGCGCTTCTCTTCCTCACGCGTCTGCTCCTTGAGCCGCTTGATCTCCTCATCAGCATGCTGGAGTATGGTCGAGACGCTCGCTTTTGCCTCCTCGAGTACCTTTCGCCCTTCCTCCTCACCTTCTCGTATGATCTTCAGCGCTTCTACTGCCATCGTTAATAACCTTCTATGCCCGCTTCTCTTTAATAATCCTACCCATTTAAAATCTTCAGCACGGTGTACTCTCTTTAGCAGGGCAAAGGGGCGCTTGTGCGCGTACCGCCGGGCAGATAGATGAAGGTAATCAGTATAGTCGGGAAGCAGAAAACCGGGAAAACGAGCCTTATCGAGCGCTTGATTGCGAGCCTGAAGCATTATGGCACGGTGGGCTGTATAAAGCACGCTCAGGAGTTGGAGTTGGCGATGCCGATCGCTCGTGATACCGATCGGTTCTTCACGGCGGGCGCTGACGTGGTCGTGGGCGTATCGGGTGAACGGAGCATAAAACTGAGCGGTCCACGCGATCTGACGGATTTAATCGAGGAAATGGCGCGGTCAGACATCTCATTTCTGCTCGTCGAGGGGTTCAAAAGCAGCGCATTACCGAAGATCGCGCTGAGCGACTATCTTCCCCATGAGGTCCGGAACGTTCGCAAACGCGTGGAGCTGAAAAGCGGCACGGAAATACCCGATACGGTAGTAAAGGAGCTGGTTGAGTTCATTCTCGCGCTTGACGAGTATGCTTGACCGAACGGAACGCCGCTTCATGATAGGAGCAGGCAGGTTCTGCGACGCTGTATCTTTTTCTCTTTGCGGTTTCTACTGAGTATCGGTAAGGTTGGTGGTTGGTGTGAACGTGACAGTTAGCTTTTCCTCGGTTGATGCCCTTCGCAGTCCCCTTGACTGGATGTACCGGCTCGAGGAGGCCGGCTTCCAGGGCTGGGAGATCGTGAATGAGGGACTACAGAAAGTTGAAGGTGACCTGAAAGAGCGGGTGCAAGCAGTGCATGAAACGACTGATCTCATCTTCTCACTCCATGCACCGCTCTCCGATATCAACATCGGGAGCGTCAACGAGCCGATCTGGAAGGAGAGCGTGCGTCAGGTAAAGGAGAGCATAGAGAGCACCTATGAATTCATCGACGATGTCTGCGTCGTCCACCCGGGCTTCTTCTCGCCGCTCTCCGTGCAACAGCCGGCGTCCGCGGTTCAGAAGGCCGTTCAGGCGCTCACCACACTCTGCGAGTTCGCTGCCGATCGCGGTCTGCGTATTGCGGTCGAGAACTTGACCTCGGCGAATATGCTCATGGGTCGGTATCCCGACGAGCTCGTGCAACTCGTTCGTGAGACGAATATGGAGAATCTGGGGCTCTGCCTCGATGTCGGGCATGCAAACACCACACAGATGCTGGACGAGTTCTTCCGTATTCCCGCGGAGAACGAAGACGTAGAGATCATACACCTGCACGCGAGCGATAATATGGGCGAGCGCGATCTCCATCTCCCGCTGGGGGAAGGCAACCTGGACTGGCACAAAGTGGTTCGCGGCGTGAATGCTACTGACTATTCCGGGCTCATGGTACTGGAGCTCTACACCCTTGAGGCGGGTATCGCGAGTCTGGACTTCCTCAACCACCTGCTCGCACACGACACCCTCTGAGCAGGCTCACCACTTTACGCTCACGCACGCAGTCTATCTACTGAAGCAGCACCATGCGCCTCTATGCCTACGACGCGGGACAGTGTAATCCGAAGAAGTGCACCGCGCGGAAATTGGCGCGGTTCGGCCTGATTACGACGGTCAACGTGCTGCGAAAGATCCCCTACACAACCCTCCTTCTGGTCCCGACCGCGGAGAAGGCGCTCTCACCTGCGGACCGGGTACAAGCAGGCAGCATCACGGTCTTTGATTGCTCCTGGAAACACTATGGTCCCTTTGAAGAGACGTTGAGGCGTTTAAAGCGGAGAAAGCGCGCGCTCCCCTTCCTGATCGCTGCTAATCCTACCAACTACGGGAAACCGTTCATCCTCAGCTCCGTAGAAGCATTGGCCGCGGCATTAGTCATCCTCGGTGAGCGCGAGCACGCGCGTGAGCTGTTAGCGAAGTTCAAATGGGGCGAGGAATTCCTGCGGTTGAACGAGGCGTTGCTGCTCGCTTATGCCGCGGCTCAGGACAGCAGCGACGTGGTCGAGCTACAGAAGCAGTTCATGGATCTGCGAGCACGAAAGCCCTGAGATTTTTCCCCTTCACTAGTTGAGGCTGTCTCGCAATCAATCCTGTGAACAGACCAACAAGTTACGGGAAATAAGACAATCTCGTGAGCCCACAAACCTGAGATGCCAAATTGACGAATGAGCCACCAATTTTTCCCGGGGCAGGGACGTTCTTACCCAACTTACCCCCACACCATCTTCAGGTTATGACCCGTACACACCAGATTAAGCTCCATTCGCGCACCTTTGGTGCCCCTTGTCAGAAACGCTCGGGACTTCCTATTCTGTTTCATGATCCCGAATACCCACTCGACCGTCTCTTTTCCGTTCCGGTATTCCTCTTTTCCAACATCAGATCGCATCTTCGCGGCCATCCGCCGCCGTTCCGCCTCATACCCATCGCTGGTGATGATCCGTTTCTCTTCTTACCGGCGCATTCTGCGCGAGCTGAGAACAGCTATTAACGCTCAGCACATTGTCTCACAATTATCTATCAATTGTCTTAAATATGCTGAGGACATTAAGGACAGATCATTTTGTGTTAGCACGATCGCGTTTTAGAGGGTGGCGGGTAGGATTGTTGGATACCTCTATTTATCGATAAAAATATCCTAGATATACAAGGTATGGCATTCTGCGATATTGACGGGGCGCAGTTCCCGCGGAAATACCGTGCAGTTCCGTTGGGTGAATCGGAGGCAGAGGCTATTTCAGCGGTCTATAAGGCCGTCTGGCTGGCCGCATGTGACTATCCGCAAGAATGGCGTGAGAAGCGCGCGATGACTGCGGACCAGGTCAGGAGCGAGATACAAGCTGGCTACTACTTCTTCGGCGTCTATGCAACAGGCACGCTCGTCGGTGTCTACAAGGCATCCATCACTGAGCGCGGGTGCTACGGCGAGCAGCAGGCGGTACTGCCCGAATACCAGAACCAGGGCGTGGCGTACGCGATGTATGAGCAGTTCCTGGCCTTCGCTAAAACGAATCACTGCAACGTTAACTACGTCAATATCCTCATCGGCAATGAGCCCTGTGAACGTGCCATGAAGCGCTATCACTTCTACAAAACCGGCGAGCCATGGGAGCAAGCAAAAGGGATGTGGGTACAGACCTATGAACGCAAGGTTGACGAGGATTGCTAAAACGCCCTTCCCGCACCTCTTCCGTGGCTTCACCCTTTTTTAGCCGCCACCCACTAGTAAACACAACAATGCCTGCACCAACAACCCCGGCACAAAGACCGGTTGCCGTATGGCTCGCTGAGGATTTCTTGCCCGAGGAGCGACGCGCGATCCGATCACTGACCGTTATACTGAGAACGATTGGCTGCCAGTGGCGGAAATGCACGATGTGCAGCTTCTGGCAGGAATCCGCCCCGGTTACGCAAGCGGATGTGCTCACACAGATGGCGTACGCGCTCCAGAGCAGTCCAGCGGAGGAGTTCGTACTCAAGATCTTCACCTCCGGCAGCTTCCTCGATGAGCGCGAGATCACGGCTGAGACGCGACGAGCAATCGCGGAAATGGTGCGCGAAAGAACCAGGCTGCGAAAGCTCATCGTCGAGACGCGACCAGAATTCGTCACCCCAACCAGGCTTGAGGATTTCACGGGCGGTGCACAGCTCGAGCTCGCAATCGGCCTGGAAACCGCTGATGAATGTATCAGATCGACCTCTATCAACAAGGGCTTTACGTTCGCTGAATATCAGCAGGCAGCGGAGACTGCACGGGACTGCAGTGCAACGGTGAAGACCTATCTGCTGCTGAAACCACCCTGGGTCTCGGAGAAGCAGGCGATTGAGGATGTTATCAGGTCAGCCGAGCGCGTATCGCCGTATTCTTCGACCATCTCCTTGAATCTCTGTAATATTCAGCGGCATACACTCCTGGAAACGCTCTGGAGACGGGGCTATTATCGACCCCCCTGGCTCTGGAGCGCGCTCGAAGCAATCACGGCGATAGCGAAACGCGATCTCGTGGTGCTGTCTGATCCCGTGGGCGCAGGCTATCGCCGTGGCCCGCATAACTGCGGCAGCTGTGATCGCGCGATCACCGCTGCAATCAAGCGCTTCAACGCTACCCAAGATCTAAGCGTGCTCACCCGGCTTGATGAGCTTGAGTGCGCCTGCAGGGACGTCTGGCACACACTGATGGGCCGCGATGCGTTCCTCTTCGGCTCACTACCGTACCTCGAGCGAAAGGTTAACAAACGAGCACACGAATTAGTAGCATATGAGTGAATGAGCATGGAGAGTCTCGAGCACGTGAAACGGGTGGTGGATTACCCGAAATATCTTAAACGGCTGCTGCTCTCATTAGCACTTGCGCTGCTCACGCTGTTCATCGCCTTCGGCTTGATGTTCTTCGCACTTGAGGACCGCGCGATTCCCGGAGCGTTCGTCTTGCTGGTGTTCGCCCTCTTCTTCATCCTCTTTACCGTCTTTTACGAGTCAAAAGCAAGGAGCACGAGCAAGAGTAAGGGAAAAGGCAAGGCGAAGGCGGGGAATTACCTGGGTGAAGGCCTGAAACCGCTCATTAGAGGCGTATTCCTTGGTATCTGTGCCACCTTCGCGCTCGTGACCGTTTTCGGCGGCCTGCTGCTCACGCTTGAGCACGGTTTTGCCGTGATCGGTGGCGAGTTATCGTTTATCTCGGCGCTGGCCATCGCTATGATCATAAGCATGGTATATCTCAGCCTCTTGCGACCACCCAGTACGTCATAGCGAGATCTTGAGGACGCGCTCGAGTTTCGCTCTTACCTCGTCCGTGGGCATAATCTCCTCGTGCTCGATCTTCCGGAGCAAGGACTGCTTCTCGTTGATCCGTTGCGCGAGCTCAGCCTGTTTCAGTCCGACCCGTTCTCGCGCCTCCTTTATCCGTCGGCCGAAATCCTCCGGGATCCCGAGTTCCTCCTCCAGCTCATGATCCATCTGCTCGTACAGGCGCTGCTTTGCCCGTACGAGCTGCTCCTGCTCGCTCGTGAACGATGTGCGCGCCTTTGCTGGCTGGTTCTCCCCTGCGCTCGTGCCGTATCGCGCACATGCGCGACAGACGCGGAGCTGCGAGCTACCAATGGTGATGTACTGCGCCTTTCCCACTATGGTCGCGCCACATATCTCGCATTCGGCCATGCTAAAACCTCCTGCGTCTATCTAACTAACCTCTGCTATCTTATATATGGAGGCGAGCAGTAATAAATAGAGGGGATAACATGAAAGCGAGCAGTGTTGGCGTCCCGTCAGATGATGAGTATTCACGGTACCTTAATGACCGCATCAAGCAACTGGAGGAGTCAAATACCCGGCTGCGAGATCGGCTGGAGCGTATGAATCGCGAGGGGCGGTATTACGAGGATATGCGAACGCGCTATGAGGGCGAGCTGCGAAAGCTGCGGTCTGAACTGGAGAAGTTACGTGCTCCACCGTTGATTATTGGTACGGTCGTTGAGGTAATTGACGATACTAAGCTGGTCGTGCGGAGTAGCACCGGTCCGCGTTTCGTCGTCCATTACTCCCCCCAATTCTGCGAGCCCCAGAAACTCTTCGCGGGCGCACAGGTGGGCTTGAATCAGCAGTCGCTCGCGGTCGTCAGCGTGCTCTCATCAGCAAAGGATCCCTCGGTCTACGGCATGGAGGTGATCGAATCCCCCGACGTTGATTATGGCATGATTGGTGGGTTAGAGAGCCAGATAGAGGAGATAACCGAGATTGTTGAACTCCCGCTCACCGATCCTGAACGGTTCCTGCGTATCGGTGTGGTGCCGCCGAAGGGCGTGCTCCTCATCGGTGAGCCCGGAACGGGCAAGACCATGCTCGCGAAAGCGGTGGCAAACCGTACCTCCGCCACTTTTATCCGCGTCGTTGGCTCTGAACTGGTGCAGAAGTATATCGGCGAGGGTGCCCGGATGGTACGTGAGCTGTTCGAACTGGCGAAGGAGAAAGCCCCCTCCATACTCTTCATTGATGAGATCGACGCGATCGCGGCACGGAGGATCGAAGATGGCACTTCGGGCGAGCGCGAGGTGCAGCGAACGATGATGCAGCTCTTGGCAGAAGTGGATGGATTCGATCAGCGTGGCGAGGTACGTATCATCGGCGCCACGAACCGGCCGGACATTCTCGATCCTGCACTGCTCCGACCTGGTCGATTTGATCGTATCATCCATGTGCCGGTACCGGATAAAAATGGGCGGCTGGAGATCTTCAAGATCCACAGCAAACCGATGAAGCTGGCGAAAGACGTGGATCTCGAGTCCCTGGCGAAACTTACCGAGCGTGCAACGGGTGCGGATATCAAGGCGATTGTGGTCGAAGCAGGCATGTTTACCGCGCGTATGCAGAAAAAAGCGGTGGGTATGGAGGAATTCGAACGCGCGATCAAGAAAATCAAAGAGAGCAAGCAGTGGGATTTCCTCACCACAAAGGAAGCGGGCGTTATGTTCGCCTGAGACGCCCGCACTCTGCTATCAGACCTCTCGGGTACGGTCGGTCGGTAATAGCTTCCCGGGGAATGGAGACACATGCGCGCCACGCAATCACACCAGGTGTGGTTTGAGGTACGGCGAAAAGCGCTGCATCTCTGCGGGATCCTCATTCCTGTGCTCTACCTCCTCTTTCCCAAAGACTGGATCATTCTTGGCTTTCTTATCGGCTTCTGTATTATCGTCCTCATTGAATGGTTACGATTTCGCGGACGTATTACGCTGCCGGCTCTCAGAGAACGGGAGCATCAATGCATCCCCGCCTACGTCTTCTTCGTCACCGGCGCGTTCCTGAGCATTCTCATCTTCGAGAAGACTATTGCGATCACCGCGATACTCATGCTGGCACTCGGAGATACCGCCTCCGCGCTCACCGGCGTGCTCATCGATGCAGAACCACGCTGGCACGAGCGGCGAAGGAAGCGGCTGGAGGTGATGCTCGTGATGTTCGTTACGTGCTTTATAATTGGCTGGCTGATGCTCTGCTCGATACCCCTAGCGGCCCTTGGCGCGCTGGGCGCTACCGTTGCGGACGGGCTGCCGCTGAGCATTCGCGGGTACCACCTGGATGACAATCTCACGATACCGCTCTTTGCCGGCGCGTTGATGTCTGTTGGGGTGGTTTGCTAGGGTGGGTACGGTACACACAGCTCAAAGGGTCTCGCCGGCGTTGAGGCGCCAATCTCGTTTCGCCATATACTCATGCGCCTGCATCAGTACGTCGGTCTCAGCATCCTTCTTGCTCTTAAACCACTGCCCACTTCGTACACCCGCTAACGCCACGAAGTCGCCCGTCGCCGGGTCTTTGATCGCGCACTGTTCGACCCGCCACTCCATCTGGTGCGCCTCGCCTCGTGACTCGTATCTAAACCTGATCTCGGGGTTGCTGCGGTAGATCTCGCGAAATTTGTTCTCAAATTGATTTCGAACCGGCAGGAACGCCTCTTCGGTCGCGAGCCGCTCCTGCAGCCGCGTAAAAAGATCGAACTGCTTTAGAAACTGCTTCACCTCGCGCAGTCCGGTCGCTTCCTCGCTATCCCTGTAGATAGCACCGCACATAGCCTCAAAAACGTCCGCAACCACCTTCGCGCTGATCTCAATGGCGGGTTCTGTCGCTCTGATAAACGCCGTCAACCCGAGTTGCTCGCCGAACGCTGCGAGCTGCTCGTTGCGCTCGATCTCAGCCTTGAGGAACGTCATCTTCCCCTCGTCCAGCGATCCATGCGCAAAAAGGTGTTCAGCTATGATCAAGCTGATAACGCGATCGCCGAGGAACTCCAGTTCCTGATAGTTGGCGATCTCGGGATGCTCCTGCGTGTACGAGCTGGTGGTGAGGGCAGTCAGCAGTAGCGTCTGATCCGTGAACCGGTAGCCGATCCGGCGTTGGAGTTCGGCGAGTGCGGTGGCTGCAAGCTCACTCATTCATGCATGAACGCTCCTTATCCATTATCTCTATAAGTTCACACGCCCGTAGGTGGCGAAACGAAGAATAAAATGAGTGAAGAGGCTGTTCGAGCCTCTCCCGTTCTCCCTGTGACTGTTTGTTGCAGCGTTGCTAACGCGCTACAGCCCCAGGACATCCCTGAGCTGGAATTGATATTTTCCTAATTTCCCCTCGAAGTTACCTGCGCTTATTTTTACCACGTCCGGAACCTTCACCGCAGCCTTTATTCCTATTCGCATCGCTTCTTTAACTGCTTTCTCGCTAACGCCGTTGATCACTATTTCATACACACCATTCACACCTGCGGGTATTTGAGAACCTTCTACTTTATCCCGCAAGGTAGGACAGAACTTCTCATTGGTACTGGCATGCATGAACTTATATTTTGAACCTATTTTCGAGCCTGATGCAACAACACCACCGGTAAAAGGTGTTATTGTGCCCTCTACCTGTCTTATGGCAGCAACACTATTTTCAGCGGCGATTAATGCAGACATCTGATCCTTTGCAAGGATAAAGAAATTACCCCCGGCAACCCCGGCCTGAACGCCGTATTCCTCTTCACAAATAAAATCACCTTCCATCATTGGAATGCCCCAGACTTTACGACCACCTACTTCTTTTTCATATTCATAGCCGTCACCAAAGAAGTGGAGTTTTATAGGGAGTTTTTCTTCTGCGTCGAGACCATTAAACATGGCTGTTGTAGGTGCTGTGAATACACACTGCCCCAATCGTCCCAGCAGTTGTTCCTTTATGCCGTCCTTTTTGAAATGGCAGATCATTATTGCCACTCCCGGACGCCCATCAGGGGTTTCATCACCGGTGAGTACTCTATCGATCCCCGCCTCCGCAGGACAGCCAATGACCGACGTGCCGAACCCTGTCGCCTCTTTCGCCGTTTCCATCGCCCACTTCTCGTTCACCGCCGTGATCAACACACGTGCGACCTTTATGGGAAACGCTTCAGCAAAGGTATCTTCTATCTCAACTCCTTCCCATTCCATTTTTGCCTATCTCCTTGATGTGGCTAGAATGAAGCTCGTGAAGTACAAAAAGGTTTCTATTTTTCTCGCTCTTCCGCTGCGCTGCGCGTGATCATCGCACGGGTCTTCGCCTGCTTATCCACAAGTAGCTGAACACCAATACGACGGAGATATGCGGTCGAGTACCCCTTGCCGTGGATCAATAACTCGATCAGGTCGTCCACCTCATCAATATCTGCGCTGATAAAGAACGAATCGTGGATCGCGAAGCTCAAATGCAGCCGCTGCGCGAGCTCACGATGCTTCGTGAAGCTCGTCCCATAGTAGGAGACTGAGAATGCCGCTGGTTTCCGCAGGAATAGCGCGTTCGTACCCCCTTTTCGGCCCGGCGCGATCACCACCTCCTCGGGATGCGCGACGATCTCATTGATCGTCGCGGGCAGCGCGAGCGGAATATCGGCCATGACGATCAATACCGGCTCCAGTTCGTCCGCGAGCAGATCGTTGAGCGCATCGTTCAAGCCACGGGTGTCCTCACGCATCGTGATACGCATGTTTGACGCGTCATGCTGCTCGGCCACCGTCATGAGATCAGCCGATGTGGCGGTCGTGATAATCTCAACCTCACGGATCGTCGATCGGCCCAGCGTAACTAACACATCCCGGAGCATGCACAGTGCGAGCTCCTCACGTTCGTTCTCGCTCAATAACGCGCCCAAACGTGATTTTGCGCCTGCCTGCTTGAAGGGTATTACCGCTCTCACATCGTCTAGTCTATACCCTCACCCTATTTATAAGGTTTGATTCCGCTTCCTGTCTCTTCAGCCAAAAGCGAGCGGTCGGTCGCGCTCTGTATATAATAGCGGCAGACGCTCCAAACCGGAGCAAAACAGGTCTTCAGATTCAGACAGACGGCTAGCAGATTGCCGTTAACTCGGCGAGCACGTGCTCGCACGTCGCACGCAAAGCATTCGCCGCTTCGCCGATGATCTCATCCACCGGCAGCGCACCATCACTCTCGACCGTAAAGAGCAGGGCACCTTTGTGGTTCCCCTCTACCAGCTCATGATAGCTGCAGGCGGTTACGGCCTGCCACTTCGCATGCTCGCGACCGCATCCCAACCGAGCAACCGCCTCCAGTGCGATCCTTTGGCGGGCAACCGACTTCAAGCCCCCGACTTCACGCTCCGACGAGATCAACTTCACCAGCGGGATATTCCCATATGCCGGCTCCACGGTTGGATCAGAGGAGATAAGCTCCTTGGAGTAGACGACCGTATAACCTTCCCGTTCTGGGCTGGTCGCTTCTAGGGTCAGTGAAATCCGGTCCTCAGGCACGAACTCGTGGCGCTTCGTTCTCAGCGGAATCAAGCCCAACCGGTGCACTAACTGCTCGTCATATAAGTGCGAGGTGTTCTCCAGGATGTTCACCTCATCGATGGCAAGCTTCGCCACGTCCGCGATCATCGTTCGCCGTAACGCATTGGCAAAACGGACCTTCACGCCCGAGAGTATGAACTTCACCTCGGTCTCTCCGCGTTCCGCTATTTCCACATCCATTTCACTCGTATGGTGCGTCTCCATCCCACCAGAGGTCACCGCAACTTAAACGCGCCTACCACGCTTGCCACCCGGCCGCTTCGTGCCGTCGTGCGGGATTGGTGTCACGTCCTCGATCTTCCCGATCCGCAATCCAGC
>DSCO01000002.1 GCA_011049045.1 Methanomicrobia archaeon
CACGATCCTGAGCTCTGGCGCTGAGTACTCTTCCTCGGTAAGCACCAGGATCCGGGCGAAGTCTTTCACGTACCGCATTATCGCTTCGCCACTGTGCTTGGTCTTCCGCTCTATCTCCGTGTATTCATCGCCTTTGAGGTAAAGCTCCAGTATGCGTTTCTTGTGACTCACCCCGGGACCGATGTCCTTCCAGCTGCCTCTCGTTGGCACTATGTGACCATGAGTCTCCAGGTCCTTGATATGCCGTGCAACAGTTTTCGTGCTCTCGCTCAAGAGGATCGCTATGTCTGCCTGCGTCAGTAAGGCACCCTGACCGAAAGCCTCGCCCGTGAGTCGAAGAATCCTGCGATCCACCAGGTCATGCTGTGTCTTGCACGAGCAGTCCTCCCGTGCGTAAAGGGTGAGTTTGACCGATACTAACTGCATTTCGTCCACCGGTACGCCCGGGGGCACCTCCTTCGAGACTGCCTGAAAGATAACTTGCCCCTCCGTTCTCTGACCGCCAAAGTAGAGGTCCAGGTACGTTACGAGCAGTTCGGAGAGCGATCTGCATACAGCACGATGGAAGGCGTAGTCCCGTCGAAGTTCGTTATAAAACTGGGTTTCTAGCCGCCGATTAAAAGTCGCGAGATACTCTTTCGATACGTCACCCATCATGGTCATCACCACCGATACTTTGTGGGTATGGTTGGTAAGCCCATCGGTCATTTGAAAGTATTTTAAATATATAAAAACATATATTCACTATCATGAGAACTTTTGTTGATATCGGCTTGAACGAGGCATACCGGCGAGTGGCGCAACTCGGCGATAAACTTGCGGAGATCGAATCGTTGCTTGATTGGGAAGCGTTCCGTCCAATAGTGACCGAGCTGTACGATAATAAGAGCAAACGAGGCGGTCGCCCGAATACTGATGAAGTGCTGATGATCAAACTGCTGGTGCTTCAGCAGTGGCACGGGCTCTCTGATCCAGAACTGGAGAAACAGGTCGCGGATCGGCTCTCGTTCAGGAAGTTCCTCGGTTTTCCCCCTACTATTCCGGATTTTACGACCGTCTGGAGGTTTCGAGAGCGGTTGGCCGAGACCGGTAGAGATCAAGCGATCTGGGCGGAGCTCCAGCGGCAGCTTGATGCGCTCGGCCTGAATGTGCGAAAAGGGGTCGTTCAGGACGCGACGTTTATCTTCGCGGATCCTGGGCATGCGAAGGCGGACACGCCACGCGGCGATGAGGCAAAGACGCGGCGGAGTGCCGACGGTACGTGGGCGAAGACGGGCAACAAATCCCATTTTGGCTACAAACTCCACAGCAAAGTAGATACTGACTTCGGTCTCATTCGAGAACTTGAAACGACCACGGCGTCGATTCACGACAGCCAGATAGACCTCTCCCGAGAGGGCGAGATCGCCTATCGCGATAAGGGGTATCAGGGTGCAGGGTGCAAGGGTTACTCCGCGACGATGAAACGCGGTGCTCGGGATCATCCTATCGGCATCCGGGATACGTTGCGAAATCGCCGCATCAGCAAAAAGAGAGCTCCCGGTGAGCGTCACTATGCCGGGATTAAGCGTGTATTCAACGCTGGACACGTGCTGGTTACCACAGTGGAGCGGGTCAACGTGAAGATGATCTTCACCGATCTTAGCTTCAACTTATACCAGTTATGCACGCTCAAGAGGCAGGGCGTAGTTTAGGGTACCGTGAGCTCTCGAGAAAAAGCGAGAAAACGAGGAAAATAACGCCGAAAACGCGTAAAAACCCCAAAAATAGAACCAAAAAAGATGAAAAAATCAGGGAAAAAGATTTTAGCGGGCGTTAGATACCCTTACTCAAAATCCTCTACTGATTCCATCGGGTCGGTCCGCGGGTCGTACCCCGCGGCGCTGGCAAGCCCGCGTGCCTTCTCCATCAGGCGATCGAAGGCTTCCCGGTCCACTTTACGTAAGGCTTGCCGGAAATTCTGCCGGTCGCTGATCAGCGCATCGAGCACGGTCCGGTATGTAGGTACGGTTCTGTCCATTTTTTATGCTCCCTAAAGTTTCGAATGAAATGCGCTATTCGCTTACTTAGTTTGCCATCTCTTCAGCTTTGGAAGTGTGTTGTTTGCCCTGGCCCTTGCGTTGTGCTCTTGCCAGATGCAATGCCCCAAATATCTTTTGCTTATTCTTTTTTATTCGGTTTAATTATGTGTCTAATAAGTAAACCCTGCCTTAATTGAGTCATGAACACCCGCACCCGCAGGGGCGGGGGTCTGAATGAAGCTGAGTGTAAAGAGCTGGCTCGCGGATATATATAGCTTCCCCAGCGGCTCTCCATCACCACCCCGAACGTGCGCAGAGCTATTTATTTGTATATTTATATAGAGCCCACCGGTATTGGATATCGTGGCGAACTATGCTCTGGGCGATTCCCGTTATCCTCTTCCTTATCTTCTTATCCTCCTTCTTTGCCGCTGCGGAGATGGCCTTCGTCTCCGTCAACCGGCTGAAAGTGCGTGAAGAATCGCTCAGCGGGCGGAAGAATGCTCGGCTGCTGGAGCGATTACTTGAGAACCCCAACGAGGTGGTGAGTGCGATCGTCATTGGGAATAATCTGGCGAATATCTCCGCCTCCGTCCTCGCAGCCATGACCGCAGCAGTTATCTTCGGGCGCCTTGGTCCGGGTATCGCGACAGCGGTGATGACGTTCCTTATTGTCATCTTCAGCGAGGCGATCCCCAAGGCTTACGGGATCCATAACGACGCCTTCGCATTCAGAACGGCAAAGGCGCTCTACCTGATTCGCGGCGTCTTCTATACGGTGACGAAGCTCTTCTCCTACCTCTCCGAGCCGTTTCTGAAGCTGCTGGGAAAGGAGCTGAAGGAGAAAGTGCTCGTGACGGAAGAGGAGGTGAAAGCACTGATCGCGCTTGGCGTTCACGAGGGCACGATCAAACGGGATGAGCAGAAGCTAGTGGGTGAGGTCTTTGAGTTCGACCAGACCCCGATTGGCAAGGTGTACGTGCCCTTGAAGAATGTCATCAGTCTTCCGGAAACGGCGAACGTCGAGGATCTCATCAAGCGATCGATCGAAAACGGCTTCTCACGCTTCCCCGTTTACCGTGAACAGGAAGAGAACATCATCGGGATGGTGCACGTGAAGGACACGCACTTAAAGGAGGCGAGCACGCCGATAAAGGAGCTGATTCGCGAGATCATGCAAATCCCGGCCACCATGATGGTCGACGATGTTTTGCGGAAGCTCCAGCGGGAAAAGGTCCACATGGCGGCTGTTGTGGCAGAGGGCAATAGAATCGTAGGTATAGTCACCATGGAGGACTTGATCGAGCAGCTCTTCGGTGAGATTCATGACGAGCACGACAAGCCCCCACGGCGGGCACGTAGATCTCGTAGATCTCCATGAGCTCTTAGCTACGAGTTCAGCCTGTTTGGCGCTCGAGAGCATGCACCGTCGCTCAAGCAGTACCGCGCCTCGCTTCCCGGAAAAGTGCTGAGTGTGCCGCGGATGAGCAGTACCGGGACCTACCTCTCCTGCTCCGGTCTTCATGTCACCTCACGCAGCCGCCTTCTCTGCCAGCTGCTCGCCCAGCACCGGCACTTTCGGCGCTTTCACACCCCGCTTCGTCAGCTCCTGCCAGGCTCGCCGCGTCACCCTCGGACTTGAACTCGAATTCATCCCGGAGGTCTTGGACGTATGCCCTGGCGCGCACCCGGCGGTGGAAGGGAAAATCCTCAAGTAGCACGGTGAACGAACGGTCGCTTCTTGGAGATAGAGACGTATTTCGAGGTGACCACCGTCTCTTGCAGGACCTCGCGGGCCACTTCGACTTCCGAGTTGGCATCGATGAAGAGAGCAATCACCACCATCGTCTCCCGACTGCCCGACCGCGGCCGGGCCTTGATCTAGCAGAAGAAGGATGCTCTGCTTGGATGCGGCCTGCGGCGCGATTTGGCGTGGGTGACGCACCCATACTGTACGCCGAATCGGGGGGGTTTTTGGCGTGCTGACGCTATCGTGCCTCACGACCATAAAACTCGTGGTTTTAACCCTCCCCACTGTGCGAAGTTGAGTAGCGAAGACGTACCCAAACTCAGACAGACGACTTCGATTCTCAACTTTGCGGACAACCACAGGAGGGATTAAAACTACGACCGCGGCCGGGCCTGTTTATAGTGCAGGCACGTGCATGCGGTGTCTGTGTTCATGGACGAGGAGATGCCCTGCTTGATGGGGCGGGCGGGCTATTACACGCTCATGCGCAGGTGTCATTTTGTTAAGTGGGGGGATGGGTGGGCGGGCGTTATACGCTCGAGCAACGAAGGTCATAACGGATTAGTCACCAAGAGCGAAGTTTAGGGTCGACCCCTTGGGGCTTGGTCGTCTGTCATGACACTATGCTAACCGAAAAGATGACTCGACGCTAAACTTCGCGGATAGTTCCCCGTTACATACCAAGAGCGGAGGTTGGTATCGACCCCGGGGCTTGGTCGTCTGTCATGGTGTAGCAAAAGCAAAAGACGACTCGATACGAAGCTCCGCGGATGCACTGGTATAACGGAACGACTCTCAGGCGGCTTAGAAGCACGGAGAGCGAATTTTAGGGTCGACCCTTTGGGCTTGGCTTGGTCGTCTGTCAAGAAAAAAAAAAGCGGCCTCAGACAGACGACTCACCGCTAATATTCGCGGCTGGCTACAAGGACGGAGCGAAGAAGCAAGGTGAAAATTCTGTTGAGACTGAGTTCACGTTGCAGTGAGCGGATAAATGATACAACGGCCTCTTATATGCTCAAGCTGAGGCATAGCTGTTCGATCTGACGAAGAGCCGGTGATTATAGCCACAAGCAAACGGCTGTATGCCTGCAAAAGGGATATTCGCGGATGCAATTGCAGAGCGGAACGGCTTGCATGCAGACTAGTCGTAGAACGGCCCCCATGCGAATCAGCCACGGAGAGCGAGGTTAAGTGCCGACCCTTGGGCTTGGCTGTTAAGCATACCCTAAACAAACGAAGGGGAAGACTCGCCTTTGGACTTCGCGGGCGTATCACCTGGAGGGGGCCGGTTCAAACCGTTCCCCTACCCTTCTTCCAGCAGGTAATGCTCCCAGTACTGACGAGCGATGCGCCTGGCGGCACCTGGGTAAGCACGAGAATCGCGGTCAGGAGGTCGACCGAGGAACTCATCGAGTTGAGGAGGATCGGAAAGAAGAAGGATGGGGTCAGAAGGCCCGCGATGCCGAGGACGATCGGGAAGAGGAGCGAGATGATGGTGAAGGGTGTGAGGGTGATCAAGAGATAGCGTGACCGCGAAAGGACGTCTTCGGTGTACACAAATGCACCCAAAGCAGTAATCCCGACACCGGTACTGTCGGACCGGAGAACATCCGGGATGAGGAGCAGGTGGAAAAGCTCGTGAAAAACGAGAACGGCGAGGATGCCGAGGACAAGGGGAAGGCTGATTGAGAAGGAGAAGGATGATCCGGCAAACCCGAGGTCTTCGAGCGAAACCGCCGAGAACAGCGTAAAGATCCCGATCGTCAGTGCGGCGGTGACGGCCATAAACGGAAGGGAGACGAGGAGAGTCATCAGGGCACGCTTTGGTTCTCTCACTCGTACCCACCCCCGATCCTGGAGATCCCTTAGGCGCTCGGGGTCGGCTGGTGGCAGCCGTGCGAAGATTTGCATAGTATTCGCTCCGTTCTGGTACTGAATGATGAAATGATAAACTGAATAGGTGTTCTCTCTAGGGACTATATAGGTCCAATCGACAATACCCTTTTTTATTTGTGTACGCCGGCATGCGGAACGGGCTTACGAGCGGATTAGGATATTTGAGATTCGAACTGAAAAGGTAAGAGGAAGTATGTATGCAGCAGGAGGTGCGGCGATTGCGCTACTCACTCGGAACTGAACCGCAGGAATCTGGCATTGATGGCAACGATCACGGTACTCGCCGCCATCAGCGCCGCCCCGACAGCAGGGTTGAGCAGTACCCCGGCCCAGTAGAGGGCGCCTCCCGCCAGAGGCAGCGCTATGGCATTGTAGCCGGTTGCCCAAGCGAGATTCTGGCGCATCTTTCCATACGTGCGTTCTGAGAGCTTGATCACGTTCAGCACATCAAGGGGGTTGCTCCTCACGAGGATGATATCTGCGGTCTCCATTGCCACATCGGTACCAGCGCCTATAGCGATTCCCACATCCGCTACCGCCAGGGCGGGAGCGTCATTAACGCCGTCCCCGGTCATCGCAACTGTCAGCCCTCTGGATTGTATCTCCCGGATCTTGTCCGCCTTCTCATCCGGGAGGATTCCAGCGAAATACTCATTCAGGCCGAGCTCCCCGGATACCCATCTGGCAACATCCTCGTTATCGCCTGTCAGCATCATGCACGAAATCCCCCGTGCTTGAAGGCCTGCTATTGCTCTCCTGGATTCCTCTCTTATGATGTCCGAGAGTGCTATGGCCCCTATCACCTCATCCTCTCGCACCACATAGATGATCGTGTTTCCGCCAGTTGAGATCTCGCGGAGCCTGTCCTCATCGATTTTTATAGCTTGCTCTCGCAGATATCCTGGTCCGACTACCAACGTGCGCTTCCCTTCGACCACTCCCTCCGCCCCTTTGCCCGGAATAGATTTGAAATCCTGCATTGAATACGTATCCTCAGAACGTTCAACGATCCCCCTCGCCAGAGGGTGTTCAGAGTTCTTCTCAACCGAGGCCGCGATCTTCACGAGCTCATCCTCATCAAGAGACTCTTGGAACGTTGTGATCGCCGTTACGCCGAAACGCCCCTCGGTCAGAGTTCCGGTCTTATCAAACACGACTGCGTCGATGTTCCGGGCATTCTCGAACGCCCTTCGGTCTCTTATCAGCAGACCATGCTTCGCAGCCAGTGCTGTGGACACTGCTACGACCAGCGGTATAGCGAGTCCGAGGGCATGCGGGCAGGCGATCACCATTACCGTCACCGACCGCTCCAACCCGAAAACAAAGGTCTCGCCCGCCAGCAGGTACCAGGCACCGAACGTTATTGCCCCACCCGTGAGGGCGATGATAGTAAGATACCCAAACTCCGCAAATTAACCCATAGGTAGCGCCTCAGGGAAGAGCGAGCACATCTGTCGTGCCCGCTTGGGTATCTGTGCGAAGTACTCACGTCCACTCCGTTCCACGATCTTCATCACC
>DSCO01000003.1 GCA_011049045.1 Methanomicrobia archaeon
AAACGTTGTATTTAAATAAGCTTCTTTTCCACTCCAGTTTTGTGGGAAAAGAGAGGGGGGGGGCATTTTATGGGTATCGAAAAGCTCCAGAAAGCTTATAGGAAGGGGGAACTAAACAAATACAATATTTTTAATGGATACGATAATCCGAATAAAATGTGCATCTCGCACATTTTAAGCTGTCAGCGTTTGGGTGAGTGAAAATGAGTCCGATATCCGAAGAGCAGAAATCAGAAGTCATTGCCTTGATAAAAGAAGGTAAACTAAGCGCAGAGGAAATCGCAGAGAAAGTCGAAGTGTATCCCGGAACTGTTCGTGCAATTAAAGCTCATTTGACAATGGGCCACTACGAAGCTGAAGAAATCATCGAGATTCTGGAGACAACGTTTGGGCTGGAGCGCGACCTCCAAAAGGCTCTCCGTTCTAACATTGAACAGCTTGAGCAAGGGCTCAAGATTATTGATGGAGGAAAGGAAAGGACCACTAAGGCAGGTAGAATTGATATTACAGCGGAAGATCAGCAAGGTGCTATCGTCGTCATAGAACTAAAAGCTGGCGTTGCTAATCCTGATTGCATTGCTCAAATATTGTCTTATATTGGTGCCCTTAGTGCGGAAGAACAGAAACCATTGCGAGGAATTTTGGTGGCTGGGGATTTCCCTGATCGCGTAATGTATGCGAGTCGTGCCGTGCCCAATCTGCTACTGAAGAAATACACCTTCAGATTTTCATTCGAGGGGGTTCAATAATGTACCGAGGTGAAGCGATTATGGAAATCTATTCCCTCGAGCAGGTTTCACAAATCATCAACGGTTACAAGTTACTCGACCAAAACGGTGCACTTTCCTCGCTTCTGGAGCGGATAACTCGCTGTAATAACTGCGCAGTGGCCTATCCATCCCGCGATGACCAGCCTGTAAACGCATTAGTACGCCCTCTTCTGCTCGCCAAGTTGTCCACGGAAGATCAGATTATTGACCTGTGCAGGGCGATTCAAAGGGAAGATACTTATTTACGCACTCTCTTCAAGAAAGCCTTCGATCCTGACGAAATCATAGCGCAGCTAGGATCTCGCAAATTCGCGATTGGTCTGCTGCCATGGCTGGATCGCTGTATGCTCTTTCGAAGAACTGAGAAAACGAAATTGATGATCATCGGGATCGATTACAAGCATTTCCCCTGCTTTTGTCAGCGGGAAAAAGAGCACAATTTCCCGTTAGATAGTTACCAAAAACGAATCAACACGTGGGGACCGAGTTGGAGAAATTTTTGGAGTAATCTTTTTGATAGCCCTTATAATGACCAACAGGTAGACAGGTTTCTAGCGATGAACGGCGTATTCATGATTAATTCGATGCTCTGCTTTGGTAATAATAACGAGCCACAGGAACATTTCCCGGGCTATTTGAACTGCTGCCGTGGTCACATTAGAGCGCTTATAAAGATCGTACAGCCCGAAATTGTGGTCTCGTTTGGGAAACTGGGCTGTGAAAATGTCGCCGCACTTCTCAATGAGCAGAACACGGATAATTCTGTGCTCAGACGAGTAGCTCATCCGGGGACGTCTTTTAGAGCAAAAATTGCAGCGATTCGAGGGTCAAAGAATTATCGAGAAGGCATAACGGTAAGTTACAACTCACACCCGATCGTATTCTGGCCACTGTATCAGCCTGCAAGGAAAAGATACAGGTACGAGGAGGATTATCACGTCTTACGAAGGCTGCTGGGTGGTGCAAAACCAGTTCAGCTGAAGCAAGAGGAAAAAGCAGCTGAGCAGGTAACACCTGAGAATCAGACAATGAAGACGATCGAGGCCATCGGCGTTTTGAAGGATTTACAGGCATCATCAAATCTGAGTACGGAACAGAAGAAGCTCCTGGAAGAAGTGACGAAGACTTTTGAGGGATTCTTACCAAAGAAAAGGCACCTTCAACAACAGATTTTGGACTCAGTTCTACCAAACTGACTGTGCTTCTCCAGCTTCGACATAGAGCCCGATTCCATGCCGATCGCACTGAAGTTAAATATAATTGAGGAAGTAAGCACTATTGATGGTATGATTAAGTCCGCCTCTTTAACAAACGAGAGGTGGAAACGTGACATTTGCAGGAGTGGATTTGCATAAGAGTTTTTGTCAGGCCATCGTATGTACACACGAGGGCGACGTGCTTAAGGAAGGGCGAATAGCAACTGAGCAGCAGGACATAGAGGAGTTCTTTTCGGGTCTTGAGGGTCTGGAGATCGCGTTGGAGGCGAGCACCAACTACGAATATTTCTATGATCTCCTGGAGAGCCTGGGGCATCACGTTGTGGTGGCGCATCCGCTGAAGACGCGGATGATAGCGGACGCAAAGGTAAAAACGGACAAGCTTGATGCGAGAATCTTGGCGGATTTGCTGCGGGGCGATCTTCTGCCGACCTCCTATGTCCCCCCGAAGGAGCAGCGGGAACTACGGCATCTGGTACGGCACCGGATCGCGCTGGGACGACTTCGAGGCAGGCTTAAGACCCAGATAAAGACCGAATTGAGGCGGAAGAACGTCAAGTATCGCGAGGGGGCGAACTGCTTTACCGAGAAGGGTAAAACTGAGCTGAGACGCTTGCATAATCCGGTGATTGACTCGTATCTGACAATCTACGCGGTGGTGGAGGACGAGCTCAAGAAGATGGATCGGGCGATCGCGGAGGCGGGGACGCGGTACGAGGACGTGAGGTTGTTGACCAGTATCAAGGGAATAGGCGTGTATTCTGCATTAGTGATCTATTCAGAGATTGGCGACGGATCGAGGTTCCCTACGGATGACCACGTCTTCTCCTATGCAGGGCTCACTCCGCGGGTTCATCAAACCGGCAATGAGCAGTATTACGGTCGAATAACGAAGGAAGGTTCGAAATACCTGCGTTGGATCCTCGTGGAGGCTGCACGGATCCACGTGCAGTGGTGTCCGGAGAGCAGGATAACGAAACATTATGAGAAGATAAAACGGAAAAGAGGCGAGAAGATTGCGATCATAGCAGCAGCGAGAAAGCTCCTTCAGGCGATCTACTACATGTTGAAGCATAAAGAGCCGTTTCGCATCGAAGGGTAGTGCTGCAGACTTTGGTTGAAAACATGCGGCAGAGACCGCGACAAGTTGATTAAAGCGCAGAGCTACCCAAGGACGGAGTTTGCCATAGTGCGGCCGAAGACCGCGAATAGGTGTATGTCTTGTCCTGAAAAATGCCGATGAGGAACGAAACTGTTAAATACCGTGAGGTGGTAAGTAAAGGGTGACGGCGGACTTAACATAGGTGTTTTCATCCCTATTCAACCATTCTTTAACTTGTTGAAAGTTATCATGTTCTATCCAGTGACCAACCGCGCGTTTCAGAGAACCGTTGTACCCGAAAATGGGGACAAGCTCACTACGCATTTTATCGTTTTTATCTCCAAGTGGTAGCGCCTTTCTGAAAAGTTTACTGGTGGCCGATTTCCCTTTCACTATGACTAGATCTTTGTCTGAATATTCTATTTTTAGCTCCTTTAATCTGGAATATCTTTTTGAATGTGCATTGTTTGGTAACTCTTTAAAAACAGACTCGTAATCTGTAATCTCCAAAAAATCATACACCTTATCAACATTAAAGTAACCTATAACAAAAAGGTGTGACTTATTATCAGAGTCTTTGAGCTGTAACCCAGCATAAAAGACGAGCAAATCGCCGGGCTCTAATTGTGACAATTGATTCCGTTTCACCTTTGTAGGGTCGCCGTACGTATACGTCGTAAATTCAGGATCATAGTGGGGATGAGAATACCAGATTTTTTTCGGAACGAAATCCAATAAGGGTCTACCAGTTATTCCTTTCATAGTTACATAAACTCTGCGTTCTGAGGTTGCCTGTTTCTCAGGCAGGGGGATATATTCAAATGATCCGTCTCTAAATAGAGGAGCAAGGCATCCTCCTGAGCCCTTATCAATACCCACCCTTAGCAATAAAGCTTTCATAACATTATCTGCTAGTATGAAACATTTAATGTTTTTTTTATATTTATTGAGTATTGACCGATACTGTAATTAACGTGTTCTTTTTTCTTGGCCGTGAAAAGTTCAGTTCCGCTGTTCTAGTGGGTATCGAAATCATTATATTCTAAAGTTTGCAATGCTAGAGCTGCATAGACTTCAAAAAGTGTCTGGATAATTGGATCATTAACTTCAATGACTTGGACAGACATTTTTGAAACTCTCGCTTTCGCTTCTGAAAATAAATTAGCAAAAGTCGGATCTTCTTCGAGTTTTGCCCGGGGCTTACTTACATCAAGTTCTTTTTCCTCTGCAATTTTCTTCGCTAAGTTGAAAGCAAACGGGGCACTGTTATGTTTTGAACTCGACCATCCATGTTGCTTGATACGATTTTTCATCCGATTCGTGCGACCAACATAGAGCGGCTTTCCGTCCTCGTAAAAGACGTAAATGCCCCTTTCCGGGAGGTTTTCTAAATTACTCCAAAGAATTAAAGGCGAACCGACCAGCTCCTCCAACAAACTAGGAAGCCGATCAACTAACTTTTTGAACTCTTTATTCATTCACTCACCTTTTACCTATAATCACCTCAAAATCCTCTTTTGATATTTGCCGCATGGCCTTCCCCATCAAATGCCCGCTCCATTTCTTCTTGTTCGTTATGAACTGTAACCCGGGAATGAGCGGCTTGAACGCCACAGGCTTCTTGAAGATGTCAACGGGCTTGAGCCTAACCCGAAGCGGGAACAGTTCGTTGCCCATGCCCTTCGGTGTGCTAAATATCTTGCTCTTATCGGTGTAAACCGCAGATGCTGCCGAGAAGACGCCCGCGATCCTTGATTCTTTAATCTCGTCACCAATTTTTCCTGCTTAAGGTACATCAGCAGCGTATCGCCTAGTATCACCTTCGCGATCGTGTTCCGGTGCCGTTCCGCAACACCCCACACATTCCTCTGTTTCACCACCTGCCAGTTCTCTTCATTCGTGATACAAAGCCAGTAGGTCATTTTTGGTTTCACCACCTTTGGCTCAGAACGCAGTAGAAAGAGCCGAGCGTTTGGTGCTCGAGCTCCAAAAAATGCTCGAGCAAAACCGTAAAAAAACAAGAGGATTTAATACTCTTTGTTTTCCAGCTCCTACAAGTAGCTTTCTTGCGTTACGCCCTCGTCGGTGATCACCAGATAGTCCGCGGCATCACCGACCCACGAGCCGGCATTTGCGGTTCGCGCGGCCATATTTACGTACGGCTTGTGCGTGTGCCCGTAGATCACAAACCCGTCCTCGTAATGGCCGCCCTTGCCTACCAGAGCGATCGCGTACTTCGGTAGCTTTTCCAGGTCACGCTCTTCCGGCGGGAGCGTGATTCGCGCCGTTTTCTCTTTTACCCAGAAACCCCCGATCAAGGTGTTCCAGATACTGGTCTTCGAAGTGACCAGATTCCAGATCGTATCGGCGCACTTACCCACGTTCTCGCCCTCCATGCAGAGCCGGTCCGCGAAGAGCTCGTAGAGCTCCAAATTCTCAACGATTTTGCTCTCCAGCTGATACCCGTGGATGAAGTGGTACGTCGTCTCACCATACTGGAGTGCGAGGTCATGGCGCTGGAGCAGCGGATCGAGATCGAACACGTGCCCGAAGTGCGAGTCCGGGAACTTGAAGGCATGATAATCGTGATTACCCACGACAAAGGTGACGTTTATGCGCGGCTCGAGGCTCATGAGCTTCTCCATTACATCGGTATTATCGAGCGAAGCGACGATGAGTCACATAATAATATTTCTTTTCTGGTGCTTTGGACTTTAACCAAAATATTAATTCTATCTATGACCAACCATTACTATAGTTACTATGATCATTTACGACTTCGAAATAGATGATCAGCTCGTCATGGAAAACATGATGGGGCCTAATGCAATTCGAATAGTGGAAGAGATGACGAGGTCTCTTGACCTGAAAGAAGGCATGAGGGTTCTCGATCTCGGTTGCGGAAAGGGTTTGACATCGATCTTCCTCGCAAGAAAATTCGGTGTAACCGTATATGCAACGGACCTCTGGATAAGTGCCACAGAAAACTATCAGAGGTTCAAGGACCTGGGACTCGAGGACCTGATAATCCCCATTCATGCGGAGGCCCATGACCTGCCCTATGCCGAGGAATTCTTCGATATCATCATCAGTGTGGATTCGTTCCATTACTTCGGTCACGAGGAAGGGTATCTAGACAAACATCTGGCACCTTTGTTGAAGAAGGGAGGTCAGATACTGGTGGGAGTTCCCGGGCTCAAGAAGGAGTTCAACGGGAACATTCCGGAGGAGATGAGACCATTCTATCAGGATGATTACAATTTCCATACCGGTGAATGGTGGACTGCATTGTGGGAGGACTCGGAACTTGTTGAAGGGGTCTATTCGAAAGAATTGGATTGCCATGAACAGGCATGGGTTGAATGGCTCTCCTGTGACCATGAATATGCAAAGCGGGACAGTGCAATGATGGAAGCAGAAGGCGGTAAATATTACGCAACCGTATACATAAGATCCTCGAGGAAATGATATCATCAGATTTGATGGCAAAGAACTATTTGAAATGGATAAACACCCCTCTGCTCTTCCCACAGCGTTCCGCGCATATATGACGTTTTCACCGTAGCGATAGCGGAGGTGAAAATGTGGCGAAGCCCGGAGCGACCATCGGGAGCGTAGCATATATGCGCTGTTGTGCGATGGGCAGAGCGGCAATTTCAGTATTTAGTTTATTTCTTAACCCCGGCCCCTTTTCCCACCGGAGCACAGGACGTGCGAAGACGGATTTAACGTGCACAGCAGCTTAATTTGGTTATATCTCTTTCAAATGCGATTGCAGCCAGCTTAATTCCCTCACTTAAGGTTAGGTATGGATAAAGATTTTTCGCCAGTTCCCAAACCTTAATCCTGAAATTATCGAATCGGAACAGATCCTCATCAACAACAGAGGGACCTCGTTGAGGTTTCCTGAAATATTTCCAGCGCAACATCATCCAGACATTTTGAAACAGCATCGATACCAGGAACAGATAATATCGGATAGCTGGAGATCTTATTGTAGTTCTGGGTCGTACCGTATTTCTTATAGGATACGATGATTCGATACCGAATCTCTTCTCGTATATCTTTGATATTTTGTATGGAGATAATTCAAGCCCCGAACAACCCTTGCGCGATCAGGAAGATGGTGAGCGGTAAATCTGAGCGTGTGATGCCATCGTTGAAGGTGATGACGCTCAGGACACCTGCTGCGATGACAAGAAGGATGCTTCATGGTGTCGTTCCCATGCGCAGTGCTCCTGATAGAAATTCCACAGGAGTCTGTGCTGTCTGCCATGAGTTCGTGCACCCTCCATTGGTTCACCGCACATGAAATAACTACCTCTTCCATAAGTCATGCTCCCTTCTCGGTTCGCCACTGTGCTGATATCGCCTCGACGTCTGCTCTGACTGCACTGCGGGCATCGTCCCGGTACCATCCGTCCATCAGCAGCTCGTCATAGGTAGTGAACCGATGGCGGATATGTGCTCGTACCGCGAGCTGAATGGCCTGTTCGTCGAGCTCTTTCGCGGCCGCCGAACGGCCGACCCGTCCGCTGTACTTCAGGCAGGCATACTCCGCGATCTCATGCTCAACGCCCGCAGGGCATGCGGGATAGAGGCGGCGAACCGTAAGGGCGAACCGCGAAATATACGCCTTGTCACGTGCAGCGCGAACCGTTGCGGCTTTCTCACGACGTGCCGCACGGAGATCCGCATCAGCGCTGCACGCTGCCGCTGCTCGGGCGATCGCTGCGGGCTCAACGAGTATCCCCTGACGTTCGTATCGTTTTCTTGTAGAGCTCCATGTCACGACGACCGCGCTTAGGTGCGAGTATTTTGTTGCGCGGCGGGTGAGCGCGGCATCGCCGCTGGGCAGGAACGCCAGGTGGTCAAGGTCCGCACAGTCCATACAGAGCGGTTTATCGCCTTCTAGCTTGAGAAAGTCCCCGCGCGCGAGCTGCTTGCCACAATCACTACAGGTTCCTTCTCGACCTGCAATGAATACCACGAGCTCCTTCTTGCGTGCCATCTTTCTGCCTGCATGCACCGTGATAAATCTGTTTGAACCACGTCCTTTTAGCTCTCTTCATGCACGCAGGTAACGACGTGCTGCTGCCGCCGATCGAGTATCTCACGCGACGGCACCGGATTCTGTTGTAATCTGTCATCTGTTGCACTGTAGGGAACGATCGGTGTGTGTGTATGTGTGACCTGCCAGTAAAGATCCCGGTGAAGGTCGCCGCTTTCAAGCTGCTGGTCACAACCAACCACCACAAGCTTCTTCTCGCACGCAACGAATAGAGTCTACCGTGACGCAGGACGAATACCGCGGGACAACAAAAGAGGATTGGATGCGGACAATGGTGTCTGTTACGCTGTTCGCGGCCATTACCATTATCGGGGCTATTTTGCTGGTACCGTCCTACTGGTATATCTGGCTCGTTCTTGTTGCCGTAAGTCTGTTGTTACTGTTGCGATGGCATGCACATACGTTCGCGTACCGGTGCGCGAACTGCGGGCATGAATTTGAGCTATCAGCCTTTGCCGATCTCATCAGTCCACACGGCCCGGGTAACGGTGGTGGTTGGAAATACCTCAGATGCCCGAACTGCCACAAACGATCGAGAGCAACAGTGATACGGAAGCACAAGAACTGAGCGCGCGCGAGCGCGCAAATGCCCGCGGCACCGGGCTATGAGGAGCGTTCGCGCTTCCAGACGGTTGTGAGGTTCGCTCGCTCTTAGAACCGCACCGTTTAACTTGTATCATCGGGTCATTTACGATTATTGGAGCTCAGGAGAGAGAGCCACGTGATGAAACCGGTAATCAAAGACTTCAACTGTTTCGCCGCTGCGGAGCTCTATGCGCTCTACCGGGATGTCTACTCGTCATCAGCAGGGATGAGCGAAACTCTCGAAGATAAGTATCCCAGCCTTGACGATTTCACCGCGGACGTGGCCGCGCTTGAGCGCCTTCCGGGAGCCATCGCTCTGGCTGTTGAGCTCGCAGGACGGCCAGTTGCTTACCTTACCATCAGACCGCGGAGCCAAGCCCGGCTTCGGCACACGGCTGACCTGAACATGGGTGTCGCACAGGCAGTACGCGGACAGGGCCTCTGACGCCTGATTCTCCAGGCGGCACTCGAACGCGCTTCCGCCTCAGCCGAACTTGAAATCCTGTATCTCATGGTCCGTGCAGATAACGAGCCTGCAATCCGGCTCTACAAGAAGATGGGCTTCGAGGTGGTGGCGATACTGAGTCGTGACACCAGGATCGGTGACGCTTATTTCGACGGCCTCCTGATGCGCACGTTCGTGACGAGATAGCGTGCACAGCACCACAGCTGCGTGCAGGTTACGTTACGGTCCGCCTTGCTTATAATCAGAGTATATGAAGGGCGAAAGGCATCGGGAGATGCGATTCCCCCATTCGAAAAGGCAGTGAAGGAGATAGAGCGAGAGCGAGCGCAGAAGTAATCTCGTTTTCCAGCTCCTACAAGTAGCTTTCTTGCGTTACGCCCTCGTCACTGATCACCAGGTAGTCGGCGGCGTGGCCGACCCACGAGCCGGCATTTGCGGTTCGCGCGGCCATATTTACGTACGGCTTGTGCGTGTGCCCGTAGATCACGAACCCGCCCTTGTAATGACCGCCTTTGCCCACCAGATCGATCGCGTACTTCGGCAGCTTTTCCAGGTCGCGCTCTTCCGGCGGGCGGGTGATCCTCGCCGCTTTATCCTTTACCCACGAATGCAGGATCAATTTATTCCAGAGATCGGTCTTTGCCGTGGCCACGTGCCAGATCGTATCCGCGGCCTTACCCACGTCATCGCCCTCCATGCAGAGCCGGTCCGCGAAGAGCTCGTACAGTTCCAGGCTGCCAAAGCGTTTGTTCTCCAGCTGGTACCCGTGGATGAAGTGGTACGTGGTGTCACCGTACCTGAGGGCGAGGTCACGCCGCAGCGGGTCGAGATCGAACACGGTTCCGAAGTGCGATTCCGGGAACATGAACGCATGATAATCGTGGTTACCCACGACAAAGGTGACGTCAATGCGCGGCTCCAGGCTCATGAGCTTCTGGATGACATCGGTATTCTCGAGCATCACACCCAGTGGATCCCGCCGCCAGAGATCGAAGATGTCGCCCAGCAGGATCAACCGCTCAACATCATCGCCCAGCTCGTCAAGGAACGCCATGAATTGCTTCTTGTTGCTCGCCGGAATCCCTAAATGAAGGTCCGAAACTACCACCCACTTCTTCGTCATGGTGCTCTTCCATTCCAATTCAATCCCTTATGCAGCAGTAGCTACGAGTAAACTGTACAGTGAGGGAGTATTTATAAGTATCTGTAGAGCGGGGCTGTAAAGTAAATGGGTGCTGGCAGCAAATGTGACTCGAAAATTATCCCGCAGAGTGGAACATAGTGCTCGTGATGGGTGATTTAGATCACTAACCCCCAACAGCTTGACAGCCGC
>DSCO01000004.1 GCA_011049045.1 Methanomicrobia archaeon
CAGAGGATGTGCTCCTGAAGAGCCGGATGAGGGAAAACTTCACGTCCGGTTCTGTGAGGGGGCTCATAGTCACCTCGGAGCCAGTACTCCAACAAGAGGTAGGCTATGAGCTCTACTCGACAAACCAGTATGGAGTACCCCACATATAAATATTGACTGGAAAATAAATTGTCAAGACACTAGCGGCGGATGGCGAGCCCACCACCACCTGCCCACCATCAGCTTCTTTCCCGATACTTCACCGTCAGGCGCGTCGCTCGTTACGTTACTCTTCCATGCTTATCGCACCTTGCTCACAAACGTCTACGCACGTCTCACAATCGGTGCACTCCTCAGTATTTATTACTGCGTGTTGTTCTCTGCCATGTGGTGCACTGCTGGGGTCGTCCTCGACCAGACTTATGCACTCCACTACACATTCCTCTACGCACATGCTCGTGCCTTTCTCTTTCCGGCCTTTACAGCCGTCACACTTCGCCAAATCTACCACTGCGGGCATTTTTTCACATCACACTCCTTTATTTTTCTCTTATCTCCCAACATATAAATTGCCATCCCCTTATGCCAAAAAAAAGATACACAGAGGTTCCGCTCCAACCGTGCTTAGCTCCTCCTCGCTTCCGCACTGAGCCAGAATATCTTCTCCCGGTATGTTACCTTCTTTATCTTCCCGCTCATGGCCAGCCGCAGCAAACTCTCCTGAACAGCTTCTTCCTCCACCGCGACGTGCTGCAGCGTTTCGATGACCTGCTCCTCCCGCATGGGGTGCCGTCCGATAATAGCTAAAATAGCCTCTTCGGGGTTGCGGAATCCCGCAATGGCGAATTCACCCTGCTCCTCTGTCGTGATGTCTACCACGTTCAGATCGCTGAATATCGCCTGTGCTAACACGATAGCTTCTTGATCTGGCGGAACGGCCCAGGGCTCCGCAGGTGGTCGTATGGGGACATTTATATATATCCGATCGGGCGCTATCCGCTCGAGTCTGCGTTTCAGTGCGTGCAATTCTGCTTCCGAGTCGTTGAGCCCCTTTACCAGCATAACCTCTACCCAGAGCTCTCCCGTATATGCTCGCCTGAACTCTTCCATACCCGCGACCACCGTATCAAACACAATTCCGCGATATGGCCGGTTTATCTTCCTGAATGTTGCGGCAGTGCCCGCATCGAGTGAGGGCATCACCACATCGGCTTGCAAAAGCTCGTTTCGCACGTCCGCCTGATACAATAGGGCGCCATTGGTATCAACGGCTACGGGTATGTCCGCCAGCTCTTTCGTCTTGCTGATGAGCCAGCCCAAACTTTTACATAACGTCGGTTCGCCTTCACCGACAAAAGTCACAAAATCTATCTCCTGCTTAGCGCTGGGTGCTGGCTCGAGCACTTCTTGAATCTCGTCCAGTAGCTCCTCAGGTGGGAAGAAATCGCGACGCTCATTGGTCATGTGCGTTGTCCTGCCGAGCTGGCAGTAGACGCAGGAATAGTTACAGGTCTTGAACGGGATAGGATTGACGCCGAGAGAGCGACCGAGCCGTCGTGAGGGAACCGGTCCGTAGACCCGTTTCATTGTATGCGCTCCCACATGGCTCGTATCGTCTTCGATACTTCCCCGTCCGAGAACGCGACCACCGGCAGACCTGCGACCATAGCTGCGGTGACCACCGGGTCATACGGGATCTTGCCGACGAGGGCCACGCCGCGCCGCTGGCAGAACGCGGCAATGCGCTCGCTGTTCTTCTCACTCAGGTCGTATTTGTTGATGCAGACGGCTGACGTGATCCCGAAGTGTGTAGCTACAGCCATGATTCGCTCGAGGTCATGCATGCCGGACATGGTGGGCTCGGTAACGATAAGTGCAAGATCCACGCCGCTCAAGGATGCTATTACCGGGCAGCCGATCCCGGGTGCACCGTCAATCAAGATGAGCTCACGACCTTCCCGCTCGGCGATCTCCCGTGCCAGCTCTCTCACGACCGTAACCAGTTTCCCGGACGCCTCTTCCGCGATATTGAGCTGCGCATGCACCATCGGACCGTACTCCGTGGTTGAGACGAAGGCGTAGCCGGAGACGCGTTCCTGCAGCGAGAGCGCCTCCTGCGGACAGGTGTAGACGCACGCGCCGCAGCCTTCGCAGCGTGCGGGATTAACCGCATAGCCTGAATCTTCGGTCGACACGATGGCGTTGAATCTGCAGGTCTCCGCGCACGTACCACACTCGATACAGAGCGATTTGTCCATAACGGCGACCTTTAAGCCTTTGAATTCCTGCTTACTTTTAAGTTCAGGATGCAAGAGCAGATGCAAATCCGGCGCATCAACGTCACAGTCCGCAATAACTTTGTTCTCCGCAAGGACTGCGAACGCGCCGACAAGCGTGGTCTTGCCCGTGCCGCCCTTACCGCTGATCACCGTGAGTTGTTTCATTGCTCGCGCTTCTCCTTCTCCAGCTCCTCCACAACCCGCTCTATCAGCGCGGCAAATCGCTCCTGCCATTCAGGGAGCCGTTTTATAAAGGGCACACCTTCAGCATAGCACTCCGCAATTCGTTTATCATGCGGGATCTCAAGCAGAATCGGCAATCCCTCACGCTCGCAATACGCATACACGCCTCTATCACCGATTCCCGCTCTGTTGACCACTACACCACAGGGGATCGCAAGCACGTGAAGCACCGCAACCGCAAGCTTCAAATCATAGAGCCCAAACGGTGTGGGCTCGGTCACGAGGATACAGTAATCACTGCCCTGCACCGCTGCAATCACCGGGCAGGCCGTCCCCGGCGGGACGTCAATGATCACGGTCTTTTCAGGATTGAGCTCCGCCTTTACCCGATCGATCAGGGGCGTCGCCATGATTTCACCGATATTCAGCAGCCCGTAGACCAGCTCTATGCGGCCGTCGCCACTCCGCCCCTTCTTGATCACCCCGATCTCACGTGGCTGCTCGCTGATCGCATCCTGCGGGCAGACCAGGGAGCACAAGCCACAGCCGTGACAGAGTCCCGGGAAGACCATCACCTCCTTCTGCGGCACAACAACGAGCGCATTGTACTCACAGGCAGACGCGCACTTCCCGCAGAAATCACAGCGCTCGTAATTGATCGCGGGCACCAGTGTATACGCGGACTTCGTCTCATGAATCACGGGATTCAGAAACAGATGTGAATTCGGCTCCTCAACATCGCAATCGAGCACTTGCACCGCTTCATCCCTCAGCGACAGGGCGAGGTTAACGGCAACGGTGGTCTTGCCCGTACCGCCCTTGCCGCTCGCTACCGAGATAATCATCACGTCTTCACGTTCTGGCGTTGGGAGAGGTTACTTTACGTTAATGCCGATGTTCTTTACACGCATTGTTCTCACAGGCCTCGATCAGCTCGCCGGCCTGAAACGCTTTGATAGCGTCCTTTACCGTGCCGCGGGCACCGACGTAGACCTCGATCCCAAACTGCTCAAAGGCTGCGATCGCACGCGGTCCCAAACCCGAGCAAAGCAGTACCTCCGCACCAGCCGCTGCGACCAGCTCCGGGGTGTTCCCGGAACCGCCGAAATGCTCGCCGGTATTCTGCATCACCGTTACCTCGTTATTCGTCATGTTCACGATCGTGAATGTCGGTGCGCGTCCGAAATGCTCGCTTACCTGGTCATTCATTCCACCAGATCCCAACGAGGGAATACAGAGTTTCACATCCCGTTCATCTCCTCCACTCTCTTCATTTCTCTTCACTTCACTTCTTGCTCCCGTAATCGTCAAGAGCCGCGTGGAGCGTGTTCGCGGCAAGCAGAGCGCAATGGACGTTCTCCTCGGGCAAACCGCCCAGAACAGCCAAAACGTCACTGTCCGTTATCCGTGAGGCAGCGGCCACGGTCTTTCCTTTCACCAGTTCCGTGATGACGCTGCCACAGGCTGTGGAAGCGCCGCAGCCGTCGGTGATGAATTTACAATCCACGATCCTATCGTCCGCTACGTTCAGGTGTATCTGCACGGTATCACCACACGGGCCTGTTATTCTGGCAGCACCGTCCGGATTTCGCAACTCGCCGACGTTCTTCGGGTTGTACGCTTCCGCAAGCGTCCGTTCTGTGTATATCGCGCGCTCTTCCTTCCGAACTGTCTCATCTATGCCCGCTACAAACGCGTCGAAATCGGAACCGTCCTTCCTACTGATGCCCACTCCTTCTTTCTGGCGCTCTTTCGTCATTTAGCCACTACCAATCCGTCACGTAAGTAACGCTGTCCTGCTACAACAATAGCTCGAAGACAAAAAGAAAAAAAGTATAAGGAAGAGCTGTTACTTCTTCAGCTCTTCCAGGCGCTTCTTTATCTGCGCTAACTGGTCGCCAAGCATCTGTGCCTGCGCTTGAAGCAATTCGATCTCCTGCTCCTTCGACAGTGCGGGCATGCCTGCCGGTGCCGGTGTCGGCCCAAACGGCATGCCTACCCGAGCAGCTGCTGCTGGCGCTTGCTGTTGCAGCCACGACGCAAACTGGGGCATCTGCCCGGTCTGCGTGAGATACTGTGCGCCAGGCGGCATTCCGGTTGGACTCCGATCAGCCCAGCCGGGCGAGTAACCAAACCGCATCCAGCCTGGCAAGCCAGTCAGGTAATACATATTTCTCCTTCTATAGCCACCCATTTCTTATTTGCCTCCTAAACTGTTTTTACAACCATTGCAAACGGTCTCTCTCTCTCTCTCTCTCTCTCTCTCTCTCTCTCTCTCTCTCTCTCTCTCAGTCAGTCAGGGCCTCGCCATTTTAGACCCGCATTTGGGGCAGGTTTGCTCATTACAAGGTACCCCAACTTGATGTGGCATGGTATAGCCACACTGCGGGCAGCGGCATTCCCCGCCGGGGCCCAAACCACTGCCACCCATGCGGCCTCGAACCTGCCCACCTCGTCCTATTCCCTGGCCTCGTCCGCCACCACGGCCCATGCCACTCATCTTACCAGACCCCCTCCCGTACGTAGGGCGCGCCGTAACATGGCGCGGGGTATGCGGCAGGCGCTATTGGTCCGTACATGCCGGTCCACCATCCCCCGGGAAGCCAGGGGAAGTTCCGGCAGAATGGATAGGGATTGCCCATGCCCCTTCCGGGTCCGAACCCTGACCAAAAACCTCTTCCACGTCCCATTCCTCTTCCTCGCGGCATATTCATCACTTCTTCTTTAATTCCGCTATCCGCTTCTTTACCTCTTCCAGATTCTTCTCCAGCGACTCCACGATCGTTGAGAGCTGCTCGATGTCCTCGTCTTTTGCTTTAGTAGGTACGGCGGGTGTTTGCTGCGGCTGCTGTGGCGCTGGTTGTTGCATGCCGAGCCCCATACCGCGGCCCATGCCCCTGCCGCCACCGCCTCGTCCGCCACCGAGTCCAGTGCCGACACCAGCGCCGCCAACGGCGGCCATACCAGCATGAGCAACTACGGTTGCCGTACCCGCTTCGGCGAGCTTACCCGCCTGGTACAGCTCAATCGCGTCCTTCACCGTGCCGTATGCGCCCGTTGCGATCTTCACGCCGGCCGCCGAGAGCACCTGGAACGCGTTGGGGCCCATGTTGCCGGAGATCACCACGTCAACGCCTTCATTCACCATAGCTTGAGCCGCTTGGATGCCCGCACCTCCCGGTGCGTTCAGAGCCGGATTAGGTCTTGATTCAAAATCCATCGTCGCGGGATCAACGATCACGAAATACTGACTGCGCCCAAAGCGCGGGTCTACCTGCGCGTCCAATCGATCCGCGACTGCGGTTACACAGATTTTCATCTCTTCAGGTCACGTGCTCCATATGAATATATATTCAATTACCATATAAACTTACGCCTGCTCCACGCCGGCTCCGCCTTCCACGAAGGTGCGGATGTTCTCCACGATCTGCGCAAACGCTTCGCTCACCTTCGAGTCCTTGTGCATGACAAACGGTGTGCCGCTGTCAGCGGCCTCGACCATGTTCGGATCCAGCGGGACTCGCCCGAGGAACGGAACGCCCAGTTCCTGAGCCGCTCGCTCACCGCCGCCGTACTTGAAGATATTAATCTCCTTGCCGCAGTGCGGGCACACAAATCCGCTCATATTCTCTACGATACCGATGACCGGCACGTTCAGTACGCCCGAGAAATTGACGGCCTTGCGTGAATCCAGAAGCGCGAGATCCTGCGGTGTGGTCACGATGATCGACCCATCAACCTTCTTGAGCAACTGCGCGACGCTGAGCGGCTCGTCACCGGTGCCCGGTGGGAGATCGATGATCAGGTAATCCATATCCCCCCAATCGACCTCCGAGAGGAACTGACGAATCGCATTCATCTTCATCGGCCCGCGCCAGATGACCGGTGAATCGCGATCGGGTAACAAAAACCCAATCGACATGGCTCGCAATCGCGGTGTCACCGGGATCGGCTTGATCATATCCCCTGAGATCTCCGGTCTTTTATCCTCGATCCCCAGGATCTTCGGAATGTCCGGCCCGTGGATGTCCGCATCCATAAGCCCCACTTCCAGGCCCTGCATACCGAGTGCGAACGCGAGATTCGCCGCCACGGTGGTTTTCCCCACGCCGCCCTTGCCGCTCATCACCATGATCTTGTACTTGACCTTCGCCATGCTCGCGGCAACGGCATCTTCTTGCTGTTGTTTCTTTTCCACTTTTTTCTCTTCACTCATCTGTATGGTATCACCTCTAACCAGACCTTATCCATACCTTAACGTAATCCTTTCTGCCCGTGCCGACCCGCACGCCAGCCCGGAGGCAGCGCGGGAGCGGGTACGTGACCCTCGGCCTTCGTGAGCACGTAATGGCCACCCTCGATCCGAATAGCTTTTCCCTCAACGAGTGCATCCGCGATCTTCCGATGCGCTTCGCTCACTATCCGATGGAAGGTCGGCTGTGAGACGCCCATCTGCTTCGCTGCTTCCTCCTGACTCAATCCGAGCTGGTCTTTTAAGCGAATACTCTCCAGTTCATCGAGCTTCAGGACGGTCTCCGTGACCGTGTCCCGGGCGCGGAGCTTCCCGCCGCGCGGTCCGACCTGTGGTTCGAAGTAGCGATACTGCGGTTGAAAGCCGACGCATCGGCATCGTCTTCGGCCTGGCATAGTATGGTACAATACCGACTAGGCGTTATTCGAATATATATTCGCAAAGGTGCTGGAGGTGCTCGGTCCGTCACCGCGCGTGCGTCAGAGCTGGCATGAAAGCTTCTTACAGGAGCGTGCTTGGTATACAAACGGAACTCAAGGCGATCTCGAGCGAGGGTTTTGTGGTTAACGAGCGCGTGCAGGAGGAAGACCGGTGGGAAGCGCTGATGCAGCGGGGGGGCGAGAACCGGCACGGCACCCGCGGATAGCAGCGCCTCACTCAGCATCCTGCTTTCTCGACCCGTAATCGCTCGATGATCTCATCGATAACCGCGCTCAAATTCCGCTGATTATCAAAGTCCAGCACGGTTTGCGTGCTCAACGTCGCCGCAGGGATCAGCGCAATGAGGTTGTCAAGCGCGCGCTCCACATCGTCAACGATGCTCACGGTCGCATACCGGGACGTGCGTGAGAACGGGTTCAGATCAACGGATATCACGCGCTTGTCCATCTTAATGAGCGCTTCACAGCGATCACCGTCTTCCAGTGGGGTGAACACGACGTCCGCGGCATAGATGCCTGCCGTATCAGCACGTGCACGCGCGTGCGCGATACCCGGAATGCGCGCCTCCGCATCGCGGCCCAGAACGTTCGTTGCGCCCAGCCGCTCCAGATGCGCCGCTATCCGACGCACGCGCTCTTCAGTCCAGTAGAAGATATTGACCTCCAGTGGTGCGGGTATAAGCGCGCTCAGGGCGATGAGCTTCTCGGGCACCAGCGCGGCAACATTGCCATTTACTGAGATCACCGGCTTTTCCGCCGTCAACAGGAGTGCCGCGGCCGCCTCGGTCGCGCGCATCGCGGCCGGTACTGTACGCTCGCCGATCAGGTAGTCGAATGCTTCGCCGCGACCGTGTGCAATCAGACCCTGCTTGCTCGTTATGCCCGCTTCGATGCCCGCAACGATCTTCTCGCGTTTTTGCAGCGATTTATATCGCGGGTGCGATTCCGGAATGGTCACCATTGGACTATCCTTTTCACTTTGCTCGTTAAAAAGAGGCGGGATCAGAGAGAGGAATGAGTCCCCAAGAGTACCGTGGTATGAATCTCAGCCTGCCAGGAAGCTTTCAACTACAGCATGAACGATGAACGTTCGTTGCGTGAACATGCTTTTTGTGGAGCGCCAAGGCTCGCGATCTATAAGGCTCGCTAATAATATTCTATTCTATATCCTGCGAATAGAAATCTCGCGCTTCTTCGGCATGATCTGGCGGAGAATCGCTTTGAATTGCGCGTCGTCGATCTTGCTCTTGATTCTACCGGACTGCGCGAGTGCGATCAGCTGCGCCTCCAGCTGCTCGGCCATCTCCGGCTTGGCCATGCGGATGGTGTTCAGCCGCTCTCGTGCTTCTGCCGTGAGGATCTGCCGGAGGATATTCTTTTTGAGCTCCTCGAGCTCCTGCCGCCGCTGCTCCTCCGAGACCGCTGCTTCCTGTTGCTGCTGCATCTGCGCCATCTTCTGCCTTCGAATCGCAGCAAGCTCTTCCTCGTCTGCCATCTTCCTTTTACTCTTTCTTATTCCTTCTTAGGCGTCTCGGTCCCCGTCTGCAGCAGCTTCAGCTCATGTGCCGTGTTATCCAGAAAGCTCATACCGTCAGCCGAGATCTTCCGGCCGCGCTTGGTCTTCGTTACGTACCCTGCACGTTCTAACTGCATGAGCACCTCGCGAATGATCTTCCCGGAAGCGTCCCGGAACCGCTCTTTCTTCGTGCCCCGGTTGACTCTGCTACCGTAATAGGTACGAAGTCGTGCGACGCCGACCGGGCCATGGAGATAAATCTGTCTGAGCACTGAGGCACAGCGTACCCACCACCAGTCGGGATTATCGGGTGGGAGCTCCTTGTTCGCACCCCGTTTCACATTCACACCCCATTTTGGGGGCGTAATAGCCTTGTTCTTTTTCAGCTTCTCGCCCACCAGCTTCACCAGCTTGTCCGGTGACACGTCGTATACCGTCGTCATCTTCGTCTACCCCTTTATAAGCCACCATCACATAAAAGTTTCTGTAATATAAGGGTTCGCGAGCTCGAGCACGGAGAGCGGGTAAATGGAGGTCAAGATCGGTCTGGAATGCCATGCGCAACTGCTGACGAAGTCCAAATTATTCTGCTCCTGCTCCACCGATTATCAGGGCGCCGAGCCGAATACGCACGTCTGTGCGACCTGTCTGGGCCTCCCGGGCGCCTTGCCCGTGGTGAATCGGCGTGCGGTACGCTACGGGATCAAAATTGCGCTCGCGCTGGGCTGCCGTGTGCAGCCGGAGATCATCTTCTACCGCAAGAATTATTATTACCCTGATCTCCCACGTGGGTTCCAGATTACGCAGTACGACTTCCCCATCGCCTTTGACGGCCTGGTACGAATAGCGGCCGATGAAGGTGACGGCGGCAAGGAGCGGGAGATTCGGATCAGGCGGGTGCACATGGAGGAGGATCCCGGGCGGCTGGTCTACCGGGGCACGATTGATACCGCCACCTACGCGCTGGTCGATTACAACCGGTCGGGCATACCGCTCGTCGAGATCGTTACGGAGCCTGACCTGAAGTCGCCGAAGGAGGCGCGTGCTTATCTGAACAAGCTTCGGAGCATTCTGGAGTATCTGGATGTCTTTGACGGCGATCTGGAAGGCGCAATGCGTGTCGATGCGAACATCTCGATCGAGGGCGGCGAACGCGCGGAGGTAAAAAATATCTCCTCGTTTAAGGGCGTGGAGCGCGCGCTGCTCTTTGAGATCACGCGGCAGAAGAACAAGCTACGCCGCGGGCTCACCGTGCAGCAGGAGACGCGGCACTATGACGAGGTGCGTGGCATCACGCTCTCCATGCGGACAAAGGAGTTCGAGCATGATTACCGCTATTTCCCCGAGCCCGACCTCGTCCCGATCAGTATAGCGCCCTACGTCGATGCTGTCCGAACGGAGATCCCGGAATTACCGGACGAGAAGAAGCAGCGGTTCATGGCGCAGTACGGGCTAACGCGTGAGCATGCGAACGCGCTCACCTACGACCTTCATATCGCGGACTACTTCGAAGCAGTTGCCGCCCTGGTCGAGCCAAGATTGAGTGCGACCTGGATCGCGGACGTCCTGAAGGGCGAGTTGAATTACCGGTCCCTCGCCATGAGAGAGGCAGTGACTAGAATCAAACCCGAGCAGTTCGTGGTTATTCTGAAGGAGTTGCAGAAGGGCGTGATCACCGAACGTGGTACGACGGAGATCATCCGTGAGATGCTCGACCACGGTGGCTCACCGGGCGAGATAATCGAGCAGAAAGGCCTGGGCAGCGTCGGCGGCGACGAGATTGACACCGCGATCGAAGCGGTGCTCAAAGCGAACGAAGCGGCCGTGCAGGATTACCGCGCGGGCAAGCAAGCGGCCTTGAACTTCCTCGTCGGGCAGGTAATGAAGCAGACCCGTGGGCGGTCAGAGCCGAAAGAAGTGCGTGCACGGCTCGAAGCTTGCTTGCTAGAACGCTAACATAGCGAGAAAAAGGACGCGATTTCGCGTGAATAAACAAGTATCTCGTCTGCTTGTAGCACTGCTCCCGTCGTCGCTTCCGACCGCGATCCCTTCCTCAGGATGCCGACCCACGGCGAAGCAAGCGACCGTCGCAGCAGCTCTTACTTCATCAGCGTTCGCTTTCTGAAGAACGTATAGCTTCCCGCAACTCCCTATTTTTTGGCTGCAGCAACCTGTGCTTTTGCCGCGTTCATGGTTGCCAGGGCCTGGTCAACGGAAAGAACGGTGTGCGTCTTGAACCTGATGTACGGCACATATTTTTCTGTTCCTGCGAGGAGATCCTGGTCAGTTCCCTCCATGACGGCATAGCCTGCGTGCTCGCCAGGAAACGTTCCCCAGTCTTTCATTCTGCCGCTTTCTAAGTCGTCTTTAACCATACTCAATAATTTAGTCCACCCAGCAAGACGCTCGCTTGGATCTGCAGGCATTCTATCCCTATCCGACTTCCAATACAAATGGTACTTTGTCATTTACTATCACCTCCCGGTTGTCTATTCGTCTCCACGCTATTTAAGGCTGCCGGTGCCGGGTTCCGGGGATGGAGGAGCGAGGCTCAATGGAGACGAACGAACGGGAAAACGGCTAGCTAGTGGTCCGATAAAGCGGGTTTTAGTGACTCTTGCGTCTCAACCCCGTTCCCTCTGCATACCGCGCTATGAGCGGTTTTATTCGGTCGCTGTACCATCCCTTCTTGATGTATCGCGGATAGATCGGCAGCCGCTCGCGGAGTTCGTAGGGCGCTATCTTTCGGCTGAGTTCCTCTTCGGTCGGCCATGGCGCTTCCGGATTGATATAGTCGATCGTCCGCTCCGAGATCCCGCCGAGGTCCGAGGCGCCGAGCTCGATAAGCGCCTTCGGCGAGGTTAAATTCGGCGGCACCTGGATCGCAACCTCAGCCGGTAAGATCCTCCGTGCCGCACGAACCGTCTCCTTCATCGCCACGAACGGCGGTGAGCTTGCGTTCGCCATTACGGTGGCGGGTTTCGGTAAGAACGGCTGAATGATCACTTCCTGTATGTGCCCGTACCGCTCGTGAACCGCTGCAAGTGTTTCTAATGACCGGATGCGGTCTTCTTGCGTCTCACCGATACCGATCAATATGCCGGTGGTGAACGGGATCTCCAGCCTACCCGCGTCCTCGAGCATCTGCAACCGCACTGCGGGCTCTTTACCGGGCGATTTTACGTGCGCCTCGAGCTCCACAGTGGACTCGAGCATCAAGCCCATGGACGCGTTCACCTCCTTTAATTCCTGGAGTTCCTCGCGGGTCAGCACACCCAGATTGCAGTGCGGCAGGAGCCCGTGCTGGATCGCGAGCTGGCAGAGTTGTTTTGTATACGTTGTGAGCGAGTCGAATCCCTCTTCAGCCACCCGGGCAGTGAAGAGCGAGCCCAGCGCATCAGCGCGTTCGGGCTGCTCGCCGGCCGTAAAGAGTGCTTCAGTGGCCGCGCCTCGCTGCCGGAACAGGTCAAGAACGTCCTCAGTGCCCACGACGTACGCCGCTTCCTGGCTGCACGCGCGGTAGACGCAATAGCCGCATGCGTTCCGGCAGATGTTCGTCACGGGTATGAAGATGTTTCTGGAAAAGGTGACGTAATTGTTTCTCATCTCGGTCCGCATCCGGTTAAAGTATAAATAAATAGCCGCGCCAAATAAACACAAATAAGAGTGTGGAGTTCGGAGGCAATAAGAACTATGAAGATCATACCCGGAGTAACGACCCAGGTCCTGGCGGCACGCATTGCCAGTGAACTGGGCACTCGCGCCTCATTGTGTGAATTCAAGCGGTTCCCTGATGGTGAGTTGTACACCCGTGTGGTGGATGAGATAAAGGGCGAGGAAGTAACTATCGTGCAGAGCCTCATGGCTGATACCGGCCTAATCTCGCTGCTGCAGTTGATCGATGCGGTCGAGGAGGCACACACGACGACCGTGGTCATACCATATCTGGGCTATGCACGCCAGGATAAACGGTTCAAACCCGGTGAGGCGATCAGCTCCCGGGCAATCGCACGCGGCATCAGCTTCGCGGGCATCGTGGACCGGATTTACGTGGTGAACGTGCATAATCCCGCGGTCTTGCGCTACTTCGATGTCGATGCGAAGGATCTGAATGCCGCACCATTGATCGGCGATTACATCGCGCACCGGGCGATACCGGATCCCGTGATCATCGGACCCGACGAGGGTGCACGCGAGCTGGCGAAGGCGGTGGCGGAACAGCACAGCTTCGATTTCGATGTGCTGGAGAAGAAGCGGATCAGCGGCGATCAGGTCCAGATCAAGCCGAAGGAGGTGAGCGTCGCGGGCAAGAACGTGGTCATTGTGGACGACATCATCTCAACTGGCGGCACGATCGCCGAGGCGGCCGCGCTCCTGAAGGCGCAAGACGCCAATGACATCTACGTCACCTGCATCCACGGCCTCTTCGCGCAGAACGCAACGCTCCGCATACTCAACGCGGGTGTCAAGGAGATCATCGCCACCGACACCATACAGTCGATCTTCAGCGAGATCAGCGTTGCGAAGATGATCGCCGACGAGTTGAGCACCTAACCTCATTTCGTCTGGTCGATTGGTGTTGTGCGAACGAGCGGATGGTAGCAGCCGCGTGAAAAGCGCTTATCCGCAGTAGATACCTGCAGCAGGCGCCAAAGTGCTCTTCTGCCTCGCTCCTTGCTTCGTCTCGACGCTTATGCTTATATCTGCCTATTCACTGCCGAAGAAGCGTCGCATCATCGGATACATCTCCATCATCTGCTCAGAGGCGATATCCTCATAGAGCCGGTAAGCAATGCTCACCGCCAGGAGCAGCCCGGTGCCTGACGCCTGTCCGAGCGTGCCGAACATTTCCGCAATGACCGCTAATACGCCGAGCAACGCACCGCCCATGAGCGCGATCTTGGGGATGTAGCCCTCCATCAGCCGCTCAATCGCGGCGGGATTCCGGCGATGCCCCGGGATCTGCAGTCCCGAGCGGTAGATCTGCCCTGCGACATCTTTCGGGCCCATGCCCGTCGTCGTTATCCAGAATAATGCGAAGACCATGCCACCCACGATCATAAACGATAAGTCAGCACAAAGGCGCAGCGCAATTTGCCAGCCGGCAATGTTTGGATACGCCATGTGCACGAGCGACGGGAACCAATCATAGGGGCTGTAAATGGGATCCAGGTAATACATCAAGCCTGAGACCGCGTTGTTGCCCTCGTACGTGCCAAAGATGGTGATGCCGCGAGAATATAAGAGCCGCCCAAACCCCTGGATGCTCGCCTGCAACGCGCGGACCAGAATTATGGGCAGCACGCTCGCGTACAGGAGCTTGATCGGGAACCGGCCGCGCGCACCGCGTGCCATGGAGTGCGCCAGCGGGATCTCCAACCGTGTGCTCTCGAGGTACACCACGAGGAAGAAGATCAGGATCGTGGCGATGAGCGCGATGACGTAATGCTGGAAGAGGAAGGTGATGCCGCCTTCAAGGATCTCATAAAACGACAACTGCTGCCCAATCTGGATCCAGCGCGGGATGACACCGACCGCCCAGCCGGTCTCGTCCGGTACCCAGTTGATGAGCCCCGTAATGATCGCCTGGGAGACGCCGGCGATGATGAAGAGCGAGACGCCTGAGCCGATGCCCCATTTCGAGACCACTTCGTCCATGAAGTAAATGAGCATTCCGCCGGCGAAGACCTGGATAAAGAGCAAGAGCGAGATGATCTGTAACGATACCCCGAGCTGTGCAGCAATTGCCGGGTCCGGCTTGTAAAAGCCGACCACATAGGTCAGACTGATGAGCGCGGAGAACGCGAGCACGAGCAGCTTCTGCAGGTTCTGATAAAACGCCTGATCACGCGCATCACTCAGGTTCAGTTTGATGATGCCCGCACCAACGAGCAGTTGCAGAACGATCGACGCATCGACGATGGGCATAATACCCAGGGCGGTCAAGGAGAAGCGTTCGCCGGCGAAGATCGCACGCCACCGCCCGAAGAGGTCAAGCGATTCCGGCGATAACCCGAAGAGCGGGACATTGCCTAGTGCAAAGAAGAGGATGAGTATCCCCACGGTCCAGCCCAGCTTGGACTTGAAATGGACATGGTAAGCCGGACGGTCAACCATCGGGAACTTGCTCAAAACCGCCGCTAATGCGTCTTTAACGTTCAGCTCAGTCATCTACGCGCCACTCACTTAGTTATGCTCCGCTCTCTGACTCACCCCGAGCGTCCACCCGTGCGGCTTCACCCGCAAGCTCTACACTGCCGCCGGCCTGTTCGATCTTCTCGCGCGCGGTCTTTGAGATACCGTTCGCTTTAAGTTGCAGCTTCTTCGTTACCTGGCCTGCGCCGAGGATCTTCTCGATTCCGAGAGCCCCGGCGTCGAGATAGAACCCCTCGGCCATCGCTTCTGCTTTCCCGTCCTTCACCAGTCCCTCGAGCAGCTCGTCCAGTTCCCCGACATTCACCGTCGTTACCTCGCGGCGATCGTAACGAAAGGGTATCGAGGCGTTATGGCCTTTGATGATGCCGTGCTTGAGCGACCAGACCACGTGATGCCCAAACGCGCCGGCGTGGCCGGACCCGCCTTTACTGCCCTTGCCGCGTCGTTTCTTGTGCGAGCCACCGCCGCAGGTTCGTGTCCCTCTTATCCGCTTTATTCGTTTCTTCATGTCTGCGCGCTCTCACCTATTCTCTCTACCAGCAGATTAAAAGCATCTTTTATATAGTTTTACACTCTATACCTATACCCGGACACGAGTAGTGCCGAGTCGCGTTTTATAAAGGGGGTAATTGGTGTATGGTAAAAAAAGTAGAAATAAAGATAGAGAATGTCGTGGCGAACGCGCGGATCGCCGATAGTCTTGATCTGGAATATATCGAATCGAAGCTCGCAGATGCTATGTTTACGAAGAAGAAATTCCCGGGTCTCGTCTACCGGACAAAGGAACCTAAATCCGCATTCCTCATCTTCCGATCCGGGAAAGTGGTCTGCACGGGATCGAAGACCGAAGAGGGCGTTCGCAAGGTGATCGACATGCTTGCTGCCGCGCTCCGCGGGATCGGTATTGAGGTGGAAGAGCATCCTGAGTTCAAGGTGCAGAATATCGTCGCCTCTGCTAACCTTGGTAAGGAGCTCAATCTCGGTGCCATTGTTATCGGTCTTGAGCTAGAGGGCATGGAATATGAGCCCGAGGTGTTCCCTGGTCTGGTCTATCGAATAGAAGACCCGAAGAGCGCGATCCTTATCTTCAGCTCCGGCCGGCTGGTGATCACCGGCGGGAAGACGATGGGGGACTGTGAGCGGTCCGTGCAGGTCTTGCTCGATAAATTGACCGAGCTGGAGTTGATCTGAAGGTATCCTGGGCAAGGGAGGCGTAAAACGCCGTACGCTCGAAGCGAAGGAGCGAATTACCCGATGCGGGATACGACGAGTGCAGACGGGCGAATGCAGGTTAAATTAAATGAGCGCCTCTCTGAGCGTATCGATATTGAACTGTGTGTTTGCGCAGCCGTTCTTCGTTAACGGTATCCCCCGCACGGCCATGCCGCTCGATTCCGCAACGCCGATCCCCAGTTTAATCTCCTCGGGACAGGCAATGCCAGAGACAGCATCACAGTGCAGTTGCTCACAGATCTTCTTGAGACACGAGCCCCCGGGCAGAATGAAGACCTTGTAGTCGCGCGCCTCCGCAAGCATGGTCGCGTGATGTGCCATACAGTCCTCGGAGCAGTGATTGCAGAAATAGGACGCGAATTTAGTATCAAAGTCCGCTTTGCACCGCCAATCCATGTACTTCCTGCAGCAGTGCGGCACGAGCAATATCTTCTCCTGCGCATTCCTGAACCGCTCTTCGTGCACCAGATTCTTGATCTGAAGATCAACCAGATCCTCGACGATAGAGATAGCATCCTCGAGCTGGATGCCCAGGAGCTGGTCCACCCGGAATTTCCGCACGCTCTGCTTTGAGAACGCGCCGAGCTTCTTGTGCAACTGCCGTTTCTCCACGAGCAGTGCGATATCCTTGAAGAAGCCCCGGGGGAGTTTCGTGAGATCGTAGTTGAACGAATACGCCATGATGGTATTATCTCGGGTACGGAATATAAATAGGAACGGTTCCTACCGATCTTCTGAAGGCGCGAGCCGCGCAGTGCCCGTAATCGCAATCCTCGCGCCACAGATCGGGCAGCGCTGCTCACCCGTCACCTGATACCTCATCACATCAAAACCGTAGCGCTCGATAAGCAGCTTGCCACAGCGCGGGCAGTAGGTATGCTCAAACGGGTGGCCGGGAACGTTGCCGAGATACACATACTCCAGCCCTTCCGTCTTTCCGACCATCCATGCGCGCTCCAGGAGCGCGATCGGTGTCCGGCCATCGAAGAGACCGGTGCTCCGTGATTGGTACACGGGATAGTATTGCGTGACGTGCCACGGCGTGTCTATCCCCACCTCCTCACTGATACGATTGGCGATGCTCCGCAGACCGTCCTCGTCGTCATTGACCCCCGGTATGATAAGTGTAGTCAGCTCAACGTGCACACCCATGCGCTTCGCGGAACGTATATTCCGCCATACCTGCTCTACATCAGCACCACAATAGCGCTTCACCGCGTCCTCACCGCCCTTTATATCCACGTTCATCGCGTCCAGGCCGTGCTCGACGAGCAACCGGAGCGCGTGGGCGCTCATGTAGCCGTTCGTGACAAAGGTATTGTAATAACCCGCAGCGCGCGCACGCGGAAAGATCTCCAGCGCGTACTCGAGCAAGAGCGTGGGCTCATTGAACGAGATCGAGGTTCCCTGACAGCGCAGCTCCGTTATCAATCGCACGAATCGCTCGGGCGAGACGTAATTGCAGCGCGCCGGGCTGGGCGCGGCGTTGCTGATCTCCCAGTTCTGGCACCAGGGGCAGGTGAAATTACAGCCATAGCTACCCACTGTTAATGCTCTGCTCCCGGGGAAGAAATGGAAGAACGGCTTCTTCTCTATCGGATTCGCACTCATCGAGGCGATATCGCCGTATTCCAGTGTGTACAGTTTCCCGTCAATGTTCTTTCGCGTCTTGCAGAATCCGAGCTTACCGACCGCGATCTTACAGGAGCGTTCGCAAGTCGTGCAGCGCACCTGGTCGTCCTCGCGTTCATAGAGCAGTGCTTCTCTGAGACAGTCCTGGACGCCCATCTCTTCGGTCGAGTCGAGGTACTCTGCGTGAGATTACCTTATATTAACCCCGGCTCAGTATTCATGGTGTATTATAGATAGAAGTAAAGGAAGATGCCGTAAAAATGACGAAACGCATAATTCCGTGCCTGGATACCACGCTGGACGAGCATGGTAATGCTGTTGTGGTGAAGGGAATCGAATTTGAGAACCTCACGTACGCCGGTGATCCCGTTACGCTCGCGCAGCGCTACGATGCTCAGGGAGCCGATGAGCTCGTCTTTCTTGATATCTCCGCTTCTTACGAAGGGCGGGAGACGATGATTGCCATGGTCGAGCAAATCGCGCAGCGTGTCACCATTCCCTTGACGGTAGGCGGCGGGATCAAGAGCCTCGAGGACGTTGCGAAGGTCATGCATGCCGGCGCTGATAAGGTCGGCATAAACACCGCCGCCGTGAAGAATCCAGACCTCGTTAAGAGCGCGACTGAGCAGTTTGGGAAGTGTGTGGTGGTCGCCCTCGACGTTAAGCGGCGGTTTGAGGCTTCAGCAGGGAAAACAGCAGTGGAGTTGGAAGACGGCACGGAATCGTGGTACGACGTGGTCATCTACGGTGGTCGCGAATACGTTGGCCTCGATGCGATTACATGGGCGAAGCAGGTGGAAGCGCTCGGTGCTGCGGAGATACTGCTGACGTCCAAAGATCGAGACGGTACGACCGACGGGTACGATATCCCGATCACGCGGGCGATTGCCGAGCTCGTAGACATTCCGGTCATCGCGTCCGGTGGTGCGGGCAGTCTCGAGCACCTGTACGAGGCGTTTGTGAACGGCGCGGACGCATGCCTGGCCGCGAGTATCTTCCATTATGAGCGGCACACGATCGGCGCCGTGAAGGCGTATCTGCGCGGACGGGGTATTGACGTGTAACGCGGGTTACGCGTCCGTATGATCGTTGCTCTTCGAGCCGTTTTTACACGGTGAGCAGCCGTGCAATCCCCCCTTACGGGCGATAAGCCCGCGGGAACACGTTACGCTCGTGGTGGGAACCATCCTCACGCTCGCCACGGGGCTGTTATCGCTATAAATAGGATCAGTCTATCAAAGCTATACACCCGACCAATAAAGAGCAGGGCGAAAAAAACACGAAAGCGCATGCACTACATCATCGCAGAGAAGGGAACCACCGCAAAACGAATTGCCATGATCCTCTCCGAGGGAACGGCAGCGAAGCGCAAGCTTGGACACCTCGATGCCTACGAGTTCGATGGCACCGTCGTTATGGGACTCAGCGGGCATGTCTTCCAGCTCGACTTCCCCAATACGTATAACAACTGGCGTAAGGTGAACCCCTACCGGCTGATCGATGCCGAGATCGTTGCGATCGCGATCAAAAATTCGATTATCCAGGCACTGGAGCGGACCGCAAAAGACGCTGACCACGTTACCATCGCCACCGATTACGACCGAGAAGGTGAGTTGATCGGTGTGGAAGCGCTGCGCGCCATAAAAGAGCGCAATCCGCACGTGCAGGTTGACCGAATGCGGTATAGCGCGCTCACGGAACCGGTGATAAAGGAGAGCTTCGCCGCACGGAGCGAAGTTGACTTCGATCTTGCAGCTTCTGCCGAAGCGCGTGGGATCATTGATCTGATCTGGGGCGCGGCATTGACTCGATTCATCTCGCTCGCGGCAAATCGGTTGGGTGAGGAGTTCTTATCGGTCGGCCGCGTGCAGTCACCCACCCTTGCCCTGGTCGTGGATAAGGAGCGCGAGATCAAGAGCTTTGTGCCGCGTACCTATTGGGAAGTGCATGCGCGGGTGAAGACCGAGGCTGGTGAGGTGTTTGAAGTAACGCACGCGACCGCGAAATTCTGGGACAAAGATGAGGCGGACGCGATACTAGCGCGTATTGAGGCCACCACGCAAGGGCTCGTCTCCTCGGTTACGACGCGCACGCGTACCGAGCGACCGCCGACGCCGTTCGATACCACGAGCTTCATTCGCGCCGCATCCGCGCTGGGCATCACGCCGGGGCGCACGATGCATATCGCCGAGAGTCTGTACCTTCAGGGCCTCATCTCCTATCATCGTACTGACAACACGACCTATCCCGAAACGCTCGACCTCAAGGCGCTGGTGCAGCTGTTCCGCGATCACGCCGAGTTCGGCGACTACGCGCGTCAGCTCCTGCAGCAGACGCGACTGAAGCCGACGGCTGGTAAAAAGCGAACCACTGATCATCCCCCCATTCACCCGACCTCGATGACGAGCCGGGAGCAGCTCAAGAAACCGGAATGGAAGGTCTACGAACTCGTCGTCCGAAGGTTCCTCGCTACACTTTCCGATGCCGCCTCATGGCGGGATACCGAGGTGAAGCTCGAGTTCGCCGGTGAGCCGCTGTGCGCCAAGGGCAGAGAATTGACGCACGAAGGCTTCCTCGCCATTTATCCCTATCAGCGCAAAGAGGTAGTGCTCATTCCTCAGGTCATGGAGGGGGAATCGGTATATCTCGAGGAGATCTCGCTCTTAGAGAAGGAGACGAAGCCGCCGAAACGGATCTCGCAAGCGGGCCTGATAAAGCAGATGGAGGAGCTCGGACTCGGCACGAAGAGCACACGCCACGAGATTGTCGGCAAACTGTATGAGCGCGGCTATCTGGAAGAGAATCCCGCGAAACCGACGGAGAAGGCTATGGCGCTGGTAGACGCATTGGAGAAGTTCGCAGAGCTGATCGCAAAGCCAGAGATGACCAAGACGCTCGAGCAGGAGATGGAGGAGATAAAGTGTGGCAAGCGAACAAAGCAAGCGGTGGTAAATGATTCCCGGGATATGTTACGAGCGGTCTTCCAGGAGCTGACGACGAATAAGGCTGAAATCGCGCACTCGCTCAAGGCCGCGTCGAAAGGTGGTACGGTACTGGGCACGTGCCCGGACTGCGGCGCCGAACTCTTCATCGCGACTTCACCGCGCGGTAAGCGGTTCGTAGGCTGCAAGAATTATCCGAACTGCACCTTCTCGTTACCACTTCCCCGGAGTGGACGGGTGACGGTGAAGAAGGAGACCTGTGAGCACCATCCGTTTCTGCACAAGCTGAAGATCATGAAGCGCGGGATGAAACGGCCGTGGGATTTCGGCTGCCCTTATTGCAATTACCTTGTCTGGGCGAAGAGTACCCAGGAGAGCGCCGAGGGATCGTGATTTGTGCGTGTTCTTTCTCTACGATTCAAGGGCGTTCTCATGCTACCCGCTGCTCGGATGTGCTCTGAATCGCAAATGAGGCAGACCTGTTCAGGAGCTGGGGTAGTTTTTATACGATTGATCTCTAATAAGGGTAGATACCTACATGCGCGAGCGACTGTTTCACGAGGAGGTGGCATATTTCAATCAAAAGTTCGCCGAGGCGGTCGAGGAGAAGTTACGGGCCTGCCACAACGAGATCATGTACGATGCGCTCACTTACATCAAGGATACGGGCGGGAAACGGCTGCGACCGATAATCTGCCTCCTTGCAGCAGAGGCAGTGAGCGACTCACGTGAAAAGGCGCTCTCAACGGCGATCGCCATCGAGCTGCTCCATAATGCTTCGCTCGTCCACGATGATATCATCGATGAGAATGTCATCAGGCGTAAGAACCCGTCCAATCCCGCACGGTACGGTGAGAAGAAAGCGATCGTCATCGGTGATCTCCTGTTCGGCCTCTCCTGTGAGATGCTCTCGCGGTGCGGTGTGCCCAAGGTCGTCGGGCTGGTCTCGAGTGCCGTGGCCGATATCGCGATGGGCCAGTACCTGGAGTTCATGTTGCGGAACTTACAGGAGGCCTCGGAGCACTCATACCTTGAGGTTGCTACCTTAAAGACCGCGGCAACGTTCCGCGCGAGTGCCGAGGCTGGCGCGGTGCTCGGTGGGGGGACCGCAGTCGAGATCGAGCGCCTCCGCGAGTATGGCCACAATCTGGGAATCGCGTTCCAGATTCAGGACGACATCCTTGATATCTGCGGGGAGCCCGAGAAGACCGGAAAGCCGGTGGGCCTGGATATCAAAAATGGCGAGCGAACGCTCCTCGTTATTCACGCGTTGCATCACACAACCCAGCAGGATCAGGAGTACATCAGATCGATCCTCTTCCACAAGCGTGATCCCGAGACCATTGCTATTGAACGGGTGCGCGATATCCTGATCGAGTCCGGTTCGATCGAGTACGCGCTACAGCGCTCTGCGGTGCTCGTCAACCGTGCCCGCGACTGCATTGAGGGACTCAAAGAGTCTGAGGCGAAGCAGAAACTCCAGTTCATTGCAGACTTCTCGCAAAAGCGGATCACCCAGTACGTCCTGAACACCGTTTAGCCGTTCCTGCACGCGGCACCGGTACGGGTTCTTTTCGTGGGTGGCATGCGTGTGTATTGTGTGCTGGGGTGAAAAAACCGAAAGCTTTTTAAACAGTTAGCTAAAACGTTGATTCCATGAGTGGAGAAATGTTATTGCTATCAGCTCTTGCAGGTGTCGCTGTGATCTTCGCTTTAGGGGTATTGGTGAGTAAGGACAACTTCTATTCCGCGCTGTTCATGTCCGTAACACTGGTTCTGGTGGCTACAGTCTACGCGTTCTTTGATCTCCAGCCGGTATTCGTGCTGATCGTGTTCATCTTCGTCGGCGCGATTGGCATTGTAACCGTAGCACTCGCTGCGACCTATAGATCGGCGCCTGAACGGCAGTTCTCCGGCCTGTGGGCCGTGCCGGTCGCGATCGCGACGGTCATCATCGCCGGTTCGATCTTTATGGCCCGTCCGCAGCCAGCAGTGCCAGGCGCGATTGAGTTTGATCTGGCGCAGTTCATACCCCAGACCGAATACCTCCTCATTGTGGTATTGCTGGTCTCGCTCGTGGTCCTGCTCCTGCTCTCGATATTGGAAATAGGTGTAGGGAGGAGAAGTTGAATGCCAACCATGGATGTGATGAGTATATCGATACTCTATGCGGCGTCGTTTGCGATCTTGTTCGTGGGCTATCTTACCGCGCTCTCGAGCAAGGATGTGGTCAGACTGCTGATATCGCTGGAGATGATGTTCGGTGCGGTGTTCTTGGCATTGCTGCCGCTCTTTTCCGTGGCTCATCTGGTCGATGAGGCATTTGCTGTTGCGCTCGTTACGATCTTTGCGAGCAGCGGTGAACTGCTGATCCTCATCGCGGCCATTGCTATCATGGATCGGCAGAAGAAGAGCATACGGACAAGCGCGGTGACCATAGGAGGGGATAAGCTATGATCGGCACGTATTTACTGATTCTCCTGCTCCTGCCGCTCCTGGCAGCGATTATCGCGCCCTTCCTGAAGCCTAAGGCCGCCACGTACCTCACCGCCGTGTTCTTCCTTCTCCCCTTCTTCATGATCCTTTACTGCGTGCTCATCGGGTATCAAGGCGAGCAATATCTGGCTTCATTCTCTGCCCCTATTGGTGAAATGTATCTCGGTTTTGACTTCATTTCTCATGCGTTCGGGCTCACGATCTGTATTGTTTCCGCTATGATTGCTCTGTTTGCGTTACCGTATATGAAGCACCGGTTCGAGGAGATGAAGCTGGGCGTGGAGAGCGAATTCAGGAAATATATCTTCCTCTATGATCTTTATGCGGCCTCGATGCTCTGGCTCGTGTACAGTGGCAATCTCATCCTGCTCTACATCTTCCTCGAGATTGCGCTGATCACTGCGTTCCTCCTCATTTACTTCTATGGCTATGGCAACAAGCAGTGGGTGGGCCAGTTATACCTGATCTGGAGCTTAGTCGCCGGTGTGCTGACCCTGGCCGGACTTTTGATCATCGGGATCACCAATGATACGCTCGCGCTCAAAGCGCTTATGGCGCCCGGGGTGACGGTGAGCATGGCTGCGTGGCTCTTCATCTTCTTCGGGATGGTGATCGAGCTGCCCGTTTTGGGCCCGCACGTCTGGCTGCCGTGGGCGCACGCAGAGGCGCCGACGCCGTTGAGTGCGCTCTTAAGCCCCCTAACCGTGGGGCTGGCCGGGTACGTCCTGCTCAGAATAGCCCTGATCGATTACTCGTTCTTCGAAGATTACCGCATGGTCATACTCGTTTACGCGATCATCTCCAGTATCTACGCGGGCTTCTCGGTCTTCAAGCAGACGGACTTCAAGCGGCTCCTGGCGTATTCCACGGTCTCGCAGATGGGTTATATACTCGCTGCGCTGTGCCTCGGGCCGTTCGGGCTCGTGGGCGTGGTTATCCAGTACATGTCCCATGCGTTCGGCAAGTCAATCCTCTTCAGTAGCGCGGGCGGAGTAATCGCCGTGCATCACGGTCTCCGTGACCTGACGAAGATGGGTGGCCTGCACGACTCAATTCCGACGATCTCCAATGCGGCCGTCATGGGGTTCCTGAACCTTGGCGGCATCCTGACAATCGGCATGATCGGTGAATTCTTCATTTTACGGGGTGTTGCGGAAACGTTCCTGAAGCCCGAATCTGCGGCATACCTTGGCTGGACTGGCGGTCTGGCCATCTATCTCGCCATGATCCTGATGTTCATCCTCTCGGTCTGGTACGGGTTCTACACGATCCGCAAAGTCTTCTACGGGAAGCCCAAGAGCAGAGTACGGCTGGAGATCAGCAGTTACCTCTATCTCCCGCTCTATGTCATCGGAATCGTTTCGATAATGCTGGTCTTCCCGCCCTGGTCAACAGAACTGATACCAGGGATTCTGGAGGTGATCAGTAAATCGGTCATTTTAGGAGGGCTGCTACCATGAACGAGTGGATCGTTTTTCTGCTGCTTTTCCTTGCGCCCGTGATCGCGAGCGTGCCCATTGCGCTGGCCTACAAGAGCAAGGCGCTGACTGAGAAGCTACCGGTTCTCTCGGTCCTCGGGATCTTCGTCTCGGTCATCATGAGCCTGTACATCCTCCTGACCTTTCCGGAGAACACGCAGTACAGCTATCCCTGGATACCCGAACTCGGGATCAACTTTGTCTTCATGGTTGATTACCTGAGCATGTTCATGGGCGTGGTCACGGCTCTGATCGCGTTCTTCATCGGTATCTACGGTCTGGATTATATGAAGGGGGATTACCGACCGAGCTGGTACTGGTTCTTCTTCAACCTGTTCACGGCATCGATGCTGCTTGTGGTCTATAGTGACAACCTGTTCCTGCTCTTCGTGGGCTGGGAAGGTCTGGGCGCGGCCTCGTGGGGACTGATCGGGCACTGGTTCCGCGATGACGATGACATCGCCTACGTGGGTCGCGAGGGGCGGAAAGTAGGACCACTGTTGCTGCACTGGCCACCGAGCTTCGGTGGGTGGCGCGCGATCTCAACGATCCGGTTCGGAGACGTTCCGATGTTCTTCGCGCTCGGCGCGATCTGGGCACTGGCGGTCAATGAGCTCGGCGAGCCCACGCTGAATATATCAGAGATCGCCTGGGGCAGCTTGTTCACCACGATCGGTGCAGCGGGGACCATTATTCTCTTCGTTGCGCTGCTTATGGGCCTGTTCACGAAATCGGCGCAGGTCCCGTTCTGTGAATGGCTGATGACCGCGATGACCGGTCCCACAACGGTGAGCGCGCTCCTCCACAGTGCGACGATGGTGGCAGCCGGTGCGTTTGTCTTCATCAAGTTAACGTGGTACATCCAGCCGTGGCACCTGCATGGCGTGCCGGGACTGGAGTTCGTGTACACGTTTGTCCTCTTCATCGGGCTGCTCTCAGGCTTGTACGGCGCGCTTGCAGGCTCAGGCATGCATGAACGGAAGGTGTTGCTGGCCGCGTCGACGATGTCCAGTATTGGCCTGATGTTCGCCGCAGCCGCCGCATCATTCTGGATCCACGAGGAGGTAGCGCATATGAATCTCGCACTGCTCGTGGCGTTCTGGTACATGGCGGTGCATGCGTTCGCAAAGGCGAGCCTGTTCCTCGTGGCCGGGCATTTGATCCACGCGACACACAGCAGGTTCCTGAACGGCGGTCGCGAGTTCGCCAGGAAGATGACACCGGCATTTATCGTGACCATCATTGCGACCACGTTCCTTGTGGGCATGCCGCCGCTGACCGCGTACTGGGTAAAGTCAGGCATGGACGAGGTGATGGAGCTGCTGCATCATCACTTCGGGCTCATCCCGATCGTCTTGCTCGTGCTCACCTCGCTGGTCTATGCGGGCGTGCTCGCGAAGTTTCTCAGCTTGAACTTCCTCAAGGGCGAGAAGCCGCATCACGAGCATACCGAGGGCGGCACGCTGATGAAGGTGGGCTATATCCTGATGGTCTCCGTGCTCTTCGTCTTGATCGCCCTGATCTTTATCCGTGAGGAGGCGGCAGGCTTTGTGCACGCAGGATTCGTGGAGACCTCGATCATCGTCGGCCTGCTCATATTTCTCGCGTACATTGTGGGGTTGGCGAAGCCGCAGATCGCTGTGCTCTCGAAGCTTGGCACCTTCTTCAGCGACCGGATGTATCTACCATTCCTCAACGACTACATCGTGCCGAAGATCGGCTTCGCGATCGCAGCCTTCGTGCAGAACTACGGGAACAGGGCAATTGACGGGTTCTTCAATACGAGGGTGATACCGGGCCTCTTCAAGGGTATCTCTCGTGGCATCCGTGGCATTCAGACCGGGTTACTGAGTAGATACGTGAATATCGTGCTCGGGCTCGTGCTGGTGCTGCTTATCTTATTCTCCGTAGGAGGGGTGTGGCTATGAATGGATTAACGTTGACAATGCCGATAGCGATGATCCTGGGGGCGATCGTGATCTTAACGTTGTGCGCGGCACTCTCCGTAAAGTACCGTGATGTGGGACTTATTGGAGCGATCGTGGCGATTCTGCTTGGATTCGTTGCCGTGACGAGTGCGAATCCCGAGCTGATCTATTACAGCGCGTTCGTGCTCGCCATCAGTCTCATCAACCTTGCCTCGCTCAAGACGATCAAGAGCGTGATCCAGGGCGTGGATTTCTGCCTGGTGGGGCTAATGGCACTCGTTACCCTGTATATCTTCTCCACCCAGGATCTCGCGCTGATCCTGGCCGCGTTCGTGCTCGTTTCCGTGCCCACCTACATCCTCGTGATGGCACGTGAGCGGGGCGCGAACGTCGAAGTGGGTATCAAGTACATCACCTTCATGGTGCTGGCGACGATCCTCTTCTTGATCGGTGCGATTCTCCTGGTGTACACGAAGAACGCGTACAATGATCTGCTGTATATACTGGGATACGTGATGCTCGTGCTGGGTCTGAGCATCGAGGTGGGTGTGGCACCGCTCCACGAGTGGGTGCCGGACGTCTTCTCGAGCGCGGATCCGATTCCGCTCTCGATTATCGCATCGCTTGCAAAGATCGTGCCGTTCGTGATTGCGTTAAAGATACTGCTGTCCACCGTGGGTCCGCTGACCGTTACGCTGAGTCTCTTCACGGCTGTACTGGCGGCGATCTCGATGTTCACGGGTAACATCGGCGCGTTGACCTCGAAGGAGCCGGCACGTGTGCTCGCTTACTCGACCGTGGCGAACATGGGGTACGTGCTGGCCTGTTTGGTGGTGATCGCGAAGCCGGAGTTCTTCTATTTCGCACTGACCGGCGCGCTGCTCATGCTTTTCGCCAATGCCGCCGGCAAGATCGGGTTCTTCAATGCGATCAAAAACAGGGGCGCGTTCTCACCACTGCTGTATCTGCTCGCCTTCTCGTTCATCGGGCTCCCGCCGCTGATGGGCTTCTGGGGAAAGCTGTTCATCCTTTTCAGCTTGATCAAGGCCGAGTACGTCTGGTTGGTCGCGCTCATGGTGATCAATTCCGCGATCTCAGTTCCTTATTACCTGCGGCTAGCGCGTGAACTCGGTGTGGGCTGGAAAGCCAGTCTCACCGATTTCATCTGCATCGCGACGGTGATTCTCATCGTGGTGACGTTCTTACCCGACTGGTTCTACAAAGGAATGGAGGTAATTGCCCAGACGGTAAGCATAGCAATTTAGGAGGAGTAAAGAGAGATGATAGAGAACGTACTGATAATCGTGGTTTTGATCGTGGTGGCGGTGTTCATCGACGCTGTGCTGCTCTTACTGGTGAAGGTGTTACCGAGATATAACCTCACGGAGATCAAGACGATGCGGTGGGAGGCAGGCAATCCACCTCTGGAGTTCCCGAAGTACACGCTCCCCATGCAGTATTTCGGGTATATGTTCCTGTTCATGGCGGCTGAGCCGATCGTGGTACTACTCCTGCTCTTCTCGGCGCATCCGAGTCTCAGCTTTACGCTGCTCTTACTGCTCTCGCTCGTGCTCCTGCTGCCTGCGGTGTACGTGGGCTATGGACTAACGCGGGAAATGGAGGCGGCGTGAAGTTACTAGGAGCTAATGGAAGAGAGGTGACGTGAGAGAAAAATGGAAAACCCAAATGCGCATATAGATTTCCTTGAGTCGGGGCCGCTGGCGCCCTTCAAGAAGTGGTCGGCGAAGTGGAGTCTGTGGCCTTGCCATTTCATCACCTCGTGCTGTGGTGTTGAGCTTGCCCATGCCTTTGCGTGCGGCTATGACGGTGAGCGCCTGGGGACCTTGAACCTGGGCATTGCACGGCAATCGAACTTCATCATCATTGAAGGCACGATCTCCCGTAAGATGGCACGCGCGCTACAGTTCGTCTACGGGCAGATGCCCGACCCGAAGTTCGTGAATGTTATTGGCGCGTGCGGCGAGCGAGGCGGCATATTCTGGAACAGTTACAACATTACGCATCCGTCGGACATCGTGCCGGTGGATTTCTTCGTCCCGGGCTGTCCAATAACGCCAGAAGGTCTGCTCCGGGGCGTACGAGCGCTCCAGGACAAGATCATCGGTTTGGACAAGACCACGATCCAGTATAAGAAAGTGGAGCTCCCGCTCGTGGAGCAGCTGGAGGAGCGGATGGTGCCCACCTCGCCGAAGCGGTTCACGCAGACGCCGGAGATCAGGGTGGACCTTGCGAGCAGAGTCGAGTGGGCCACCGGCAAGGAGTTCGTGCGCGAGCTGGAGAAAGAGCTGAAGGGCTTGATCGAGGCAGTAACGATCACTGATATGAACCGAATAGCGGTGCGAACGACACCGGAAAACCTGATGAAGGTTGCGCGGAAGCTGAAAGAGGAGCTGAAGTTCGACCATGTGAAGAGCGTGAATGCGATTCAGGTGCCACACGAGCGGAAGTTCATCATCGAGTACGTGGCCTCGAGTTACACGCGCGAGGAACTAATGCCGGTGCTCGTCACGATCTTCACCGAGATCGAGGCAAAGGATCCGAAGATCACGAGCCTGAAATCGATCTGGGAGAGCGTGAATTACTGTGAACGCGAGCTGCACGAGTTCTTTGGTGTCTGGTTCGAGGGTAACGATTGGATGGGTAAGAAGTTCCTGCTCGCGCCCGACACGCCGGATCTTCCGCTACGGAAGGAGTTCAAGCTCCCAGAGGAGCGGTACGCCTTTGAGAAGGGTGTCGAGCCGGAGTTCATGGTCCCGATCGAGCCGCCGAAGGATCTTTACACGCCCATCTGGCAGGAATTTATGGACATTGCGCACGCGAGCGATGAGATCGTCGTGCCTATTGGTCCGCATCACGCGGGAAGCGGCCATCTCCGGGTGACCTTCAGGGTGAAGGGTGACCGGATCGTGGACGCGATCCCGGAGCCGGGCTTCGTGCATCGGTCGATGGAGAAGCTCGCGGAGACCAAGCTGTACATCCAGAACATCCCGCTATTCGAGCGGCTCGCGATCAACGACCCGGTGAATATGAACCTCGCGTATGTTCGCGCGATCGAAAACGCTCTGAAGCTCGAGGTGCCGGAACGTGCGAAGTATCTGCGCACGATCCTGTGTGAGCTCTCGCGGATCGAGGCGTTCTATTACGATTCAGGCATCTTCTCGCTCTTCTTCGGGCACACCACGGGCTTCATGTACTGCATGGCGATCAGGGAGATGATCATCGAGGCCATGGTGCAGGTCTCAGGGTCCCGGAGTGGACCTTCGTTCATCATGCCCGGCGGCTTGCGGCGCGATATCTCCGAGCCGGTACTTGATCTGATCGATAACATGACCTTCGCGCTGAACAAGCGGATGAAGAAGTTTGAGAAGATCTTCGTTTACAATCCGGTAACGGTGGCCCGTGCGAAAGGCGTGGGAGTGCTTACGAAGGAGGATGCGATTCGCTGCGGCATGGTTGGGCCGTTTGCTCGCGCCTCGGGCATCAACTACGATATCCGTAAGGTCGCGCCGTACGATGCTTATGATAAGGTCGACTTTGAAGTTACGACCGGAGATGACGGTGACTGTCTTGGGCGGTTCCTTGGCAGGTTGGAGGAGATCAGGGAGAGCATCAAGATAACGAAGCAGGCGGTGGACGCGGTGCGTGAGATCAAAGGCCCGATCCTGAGCGAGGCGCTCATCAACGAGTATCCGGAGGCTGCGCAGAACATCCGCGGCAGCTTCTACCGTGTCTTTGGCGATCTCGTGCTACCGAAGGGCGAATGGACGACCCTGACCGAGGCGGGCAGGGGCACGACTCTTTTCACGCTGATCAGCGATGGTGAGTCGAACGTTCCGTACCGCGTGCGGGTGATCAGTCCCTGCTGGATGAACCTGCGGGGGTTCATGGAGGCGACGAAAGGAGAGCGCTATGCGGACTTCTGGGCGGTGTATGGCAGTTTCGGCTACTTCCCGCCGGAGGCGGATAGGTAGTTAGGAGGAGAGGTGAGGCAAAAGAAATGATCGATATAAGCGGGCTCATAAGCACGATAATCAACAACCCGATAAATATACCACTACTGTACATAATCTACGAATTCTTATTGAAGATCCCGGTAATCGGGAGTATCGTTTCGTTCCTGCTGAGCTTCCTGCCCATCTACGGTGTGCCGATCATAAAACTCCTGATAGGATTTGTGCTCTGGAAGCCGATGTGGATACTCCTGATAATTCCGGGATTTGCCACGCTCGGTACGATGCTGCTCATCCTGCCGTGGCTGGAGCGTAAGCTCGTGGGTCGGATGCAGTGGCGTGTGGGGCCGCGGGAGATCGCACCACGCACGCGTGGCAGCATACAACTGCTCGCCGATTCGCTCCGGTTCCTCTGCCAGGAGGTGATCATCCATAAAGAGGCGCATCGCCTGTACTTCCTGCAGTTCCCGTTCCTCTACTTCCTGCCCGTGCTCCTCCCGCTCTTGTTCATTAACGCGGGCGCGCCGGGCGCACCGCTCGTACCCATTGAGTCGCCGTACGCCTTGCAGATCATGATCGGATTGATCAGCTTCATGCCGGTCTTTATCATGGGTGTTGGCTGGTCGGCGAATAACCGATTCGCGTTCATCGGCACGATACGCGAGGCATTCATGTACTTTGCTTACGAGATTCCGTTCATTCTGGTGATTCTCGCAATGATCGTGCTCTATGGCACGTCGAACACCGTTGATGTCATTAGCGCCACGAACCAGGGCGCATGGTGGAACTGGGGCATAGTGCTCAATCCGCTCGCCGCGCTTACGTTCTTCATCGCGACCGTGATGGCCACCGCGCGACTCCCCTTCGAGATCCCGGAAGCGGATCAGGAGCTGGCCTTCGGGCCGTTCATCGAGTATTCCGGGATTGCCTTCGGGCTCGCGTACGTGATGGCGTACGAGAAGATGTATGTGCTCGGTGCGATTATGACGATGCTCTTCTTCGGTGGTGGCAGTGGCCCGTACATACCGATCGTGAGTCCGCTGCTCGGCGACGTGATGTATGGTGTCTGGTTCGTCATCAAGACTTTGATCATACTGCTGGTGATGGTCAACTTACGCGGGGTATATTCGCGGTACCGAATTGACCAGGCGTTGAGTATCGGCTGGGGCACCATGCTGATCTTCGGCATTGTGGCGGTGCTCTGGTCACTGGTATTGGGAGGTATCCTATGAAGAAAGTAGCAACACCGGACTACAAGATCACGGACAAGCTGAAGACGCATGCAGCGGCGCTGGGCACGGCGGCGAAGGAAGTGGCGCTGCCACTGAACGTAACGACGCACTATCCCCGGGAGCGTAAGAGACAGCCGGACTGTTTCCGCGGCTTCATGCTCTTCGATCCTGAGCGCTGCATCAGTTGTTTCCAGTGCTCCTTTGTCTGCCCTGCGAACGCGATCTGGATGAATGAAGCGCCGAGTAAGCGGTATTACCCGACCGTGGATCACGGCAAGTGCATTTACTGCCATTTCTGCGTGGACACCTGCCCCGGCGGCGCGTTACGGGAGACGAAGATCCACGATTTCGCCTACCGGACGATGGATGAGATGCTGGCGATGACGGAGGATATGATCGAGCCGCCGGAGATCATTCGTGAGGACAAGGTGGTCGTGGATTACGTGATTGACAAAGAGGATCTCACGTTGCGGCGCACAAAGGAAGTAGATAATCTGGTTCCCGAGGTCTGTGCGATGCAGGGCGTCCCGATGCTGAGCATCTGCATCGACCGCGCCAGCTGCATCGCCTGCAAGGTCTGTGAGCGAGTCTGTGAGAGCGGTGCGGTCCGGGCGGTGACGGATGAGGCGACGATGACCGTGAAGATGTCAATCGACTCGCAGAAGTGCACCGGCTGCGGCCTGTGTGTTAAGGAATGCTCAATGCAGATTTTACAGCTGGTGAGGAAGTGAGGAGGGGGAGAGAGATGGCAGCCGAAACGGAAAAGGGCGAACTGGAGTGGGAGGTAAAAATCCCGCAGAAGAAGTATAAGGAGCAGTTGTTTTACGTGAATCTCCGGGACGTGGTGATCGAGCCGCAGCTGTGCAGCCGGTGTTTGACCTGCGTCTCGATCTGCCCGAGCGGGCTTATTGTCAACGAAGAGGATAAGGTCGATTTCCCGAACTACGAGGAGAAGTGCCTCGATTGCGGTGCCTGCGTACGCGTCTGTCCACGGTACGATTACGAGCCAAAGAGCGGTCTGGGCGAGTATCTCGAGTTCACCGCGGGGAAGTCAAGACGGTTCACGGGCCAGGACGGTGCGATGGGCACGGAGTTCATCATGTCTGCTATGAATATGGGCCTGATCGACCGCGGTCTCTTTGTGAATCGTGACGAAGCGTGGCGTACCGCTGTCTTCCACGTGCGTAACCCTGACCAGCTTCATCGTTTGCCACTGGGCGGGACGAAGTACGTCTTTGCAGATGTTCTTCCGGAGTTAAAGAAGGCGGTGATGTTCTCGAAGAAGGGCGTTGGCGTCGTTGGCACGCCCTGTATGGTCTCGGGTGTGCGGAAGCTACAGGAGGAGTTCCCGGTTTTCAAGGAGAAAGTGAAGCTCGTGATCGGGCTGTTCTGCACGGAGAACTTCCATTACAACGAGGTCTCGAAGTATCTGAAAGAGAAGGGCGTGGACTTCTCCAAGCTGGTCAAGACAGACATCATGAAGGGGAAGTTCGTGGCGACGATGACGGATGACGAGGTGAAGTTTAAGGTCAGTCAACTCTCCGGTATTCTGCCCAGCGGCTGTAACGTCTGTACGGACTTCACCGCGGTTGAAAGCGACGTGAGTGTGGGTAGTGTGGGCAGTGCCGCGGGTTTCTCGACCGTGGTGGTCAGAACGGAGGTGGCGAAGAAGGTCTGGGATTACATCAAGCAGTCGGGGAACGCGGAGGTTGGCGAAGGCAAGGTAGAGGAGCTGGATTACCTGATCGGGCACAAGAAAGAGCGATTGAAGAACATCCCGGGCTACGGGCCAGCGGCGGCAGAAGAGGAGAAAGGAACGGGGGAATAAGACTCAAATCATTCTCTTTGTTGCTGGAAGAATCAATCAGTCGGGATTTTGCGCGCGGAGTTCACAGACCCGCCCGACATAGGTGCCATCGAGCAGATAGACCTCCATCGATCCTGGTCGGAGCAGCTTCGAGGCTACGGGGCCCAGCAGCTCACGGGTCGAGTTATTGAAGGCGATGCCGCCGCAGAGCTCGTTGAATGCGGGCATGATGATGACCCCCGGAGCGTGCTCGCGAGGCAGTACTACGTCCGGATAGCTCTCATCAATCTTTTCCGGTTTGCACTGCGCGCGAATCCAGACAGGCTTCATGCTTGAGTACGGTGAGCTTGAACTGGTCAGCCGTATCCGGGGATGATTGTGCCCGATAATGATGTAGTGGGCGGTGAACAGTTCCTGCGCGGGCCACGAATGCCCGTGTGTGTACCCGACGTGATCGAAGAGGAAGCCCCTGGTGCTCTTAACGGCGATCTCGTTCTTCGGGTTCCAGTCCGGCTCGGTGACATCGGCAATGATCCGGTCGAGGTAGCCGTCGTGGTTCCCTTTCACGATATAGACCGGCGCGTAATCCGCGAGCTGTGCGAGGAAGAAGGGCACCTCCGAACGATCCGTGTAGGAGATCTGCGGTACCGCATGCTTCACGTCACCCAGCAGGATGATCACATCGGGCTTCTCCGCTTGCACGCACCGGATCGCGTGCTCGAGCAACTTCTCGGTCTGGCTGCCGATATTGATGCCCTTCTGCCTGAACTCGGACTCGATACCGAGATGGAGATCGGCCAGAACCAGGGCGCGGTGCTCGAACTCGACGAGGAGTGCGGGCTCGTCAATGAGCGGTTTGAGCGTTGGCTTCCTCTTCATGCCTGCTATTCCTTAGGGTTGCGAGTATGAATAGCCTATCACTAACAAGGAGCACGAACGCGCAAAATAACTATTTCTATGAACCGGTATAACCACACAATAACGAGAAGCGAACAAACAAACAAACAAACAAACAAACAAACAAACAAACAAACAAACCAACTATCGAAAAACCGCTTATGAAACTACTCAAACGGAAATTGAAGACGAAAGAAACGGAAACGGGCGGCAAACGGCCTGAGGGTGAGGTATCGGTCGTGCCTGAGTCGTTAGACGATCTGTGGCATTTGAAGCACGTGATCGAGCCGGGCGACCTTGTGTATTCGTTGACCTACCGGAAGCTGGAGGAAGCGACCGATAAGGTGCGACCAGACAAGGCGGCGAAGAAACCGGTCCGGCTGGGCATCCGAACGGACGCGGTGGACTTTCACAAGTTCTCGCGCCGGTTACGGATCAAAGGCGTGATCGAGCAGGGCCCAGAGACCGAGCTGGGCTCCTTCCATACCTTCAATATCGAGCCGGGCACCCAGCTCTCGGTGGTGAAGGTGTGGAAGGAGCATCACCTCAAGCGGTTGCGGGAGGCTGAGAAGGCGTTTGCGACGACTGAGGTGCTTGTGGTGACGGTGGAGGAAGGTGAGGCGGTTGCCGGTGTCGTGCGGCAGTATGGCATGGACGAATTGTTCTCGCTGCGGTACGGATCAGGCAAGGGCATGGAGCAGGCGGGTGGCGGTAAGCAGGAGTTCTTTGGTGAGCTACTGGGTAACGTGCAGAATGCGCTGCAGACCACGAAGGCGGATGCGGTGATCATCGCGGGTCCGGGCTTCGTGAAGGACGATTTCTTCGCCTTTTTACGTGAACGGGATGCTGGGCTCGCGGAGAAGACGCGGATCGAGCAGGCGTCGTCAGTGGGTGTCTCGGGCTTCCTGGAGGTCTTGAAACGGGGCGCTGTGGAACGTCTGAAGAAGGAGGAGCGGTTAACGAAGGAAGTAACGCTGCTCGATCGGTTAATGGAAGAGATCAGTAAGGACGAAGGCGGTAAGGCGGTATATGGCAAGGCGGAGGTGCAGAAGGCGCTACTGTGTGGCGCGGTCGAGACCCTACTGGTGAGCGATGAGAAACTGATGCGGACACGGATGGTCGAGGAAGGCGAGGCAGGCGAGCAGGAGGCTGAGGAGATCGATGAGCTGCTTGAGGCTGCGGAACGGCAGCGGGGTGAGGTAGTGATCTTTAGCACGGAGTTCGAGCCGGGCAAACGGCTCAACGGCCTGGGCGGGATCGCGGCGCTTCTGCGGTTCGGGATCAGCTAATTGACTCACTCGAAATCGCCCATATCATCATCGTATCGAGATGCGCTCAACTGATGAGCTGAGCGGAAAAAACGATACGGACAGTGCATAAGAATGAGTGCCCCAGTCGGGAATCGAACCCGAATGCTGGGCTCCGCAGGCCCAGCGGATATCCTTTACCACACTGGGGCATTCGAATCTCTAACTTGCTACAACCTGCACGAAGACCTCGCGCCGGCGTGGCCCATCGCACTCAACGAAGAGGATGCTCTGCCAGGTTCCGAGCGTCATCGCGCCGGTTTCGATCGGGATCGAGACACTGGAGCCGAGCAGAACGGCCCGGAGATGTGCATGCGCGTTACTGTCGATGCGATCATGGAGGTAACCCTTGCCGCGCGGCACGAGCTCATCCAGCAACCGCAGGATGTCGCTCCGCAAGCCGGGCTCGTTCTCGTTGATGACGATCCCGGTGGTCGTATGCCTGGAGAAGACGACGCAGATCCCTGAGTCCACACGTTTCGCGCGCACGATCTGCTGTACCTCGTCCGTGATATCGATGAG
>DSCO01000005.1 GCA_011049045.1 Methanomicrobia archaeon
CTTCACAAAACCAGTGAGATAATCTACCTCGTCGGGAGCAAGGGAAAATCTGCTCATGAAACCAGTATGGAGTACCCCACATATAAATATTGACTGGAAAATAAATTGTCAAGACACTAGTGCATGCGCGCATATAAATACTTCGGTATCGAACCGTTCGAGCCCGTGGTAACAGACGAAGGTGTTCGTGGTTGTGGTTCCCAGAACTGGAAACACCGTTTCTTTACTTCAGGTGGAACAAACTAGTAGCATAGGGTGAGCATCGCGAAAAAAAAAAAGCACATGAAGCATGAAGCACGGAGCTACCGGTACATCGAGCACCCCTCTGATGTCGGGTTCGAAGCGTTCGGCTCGTCTCTGGAGGAACTCTTCGCCAATGCCGCGCTCGCCATGTACAGTTTCATGACCGACGTTGCGGCCATCGCGACAACAGAAGAGCGAGCGATAACGGTAGAAGCCGAAGATCTGTACAGCTTGATGTTCGACTGGCTCGATGAACTGCTCTTCCTGTTCGAGGCTGAGTTCCTGGTTATGACAGACTTCACTATCACCGTTGATACCACAACCTTTAGCATTACGGGCACGTGCCGCGGCGGGAAGTTCGATCCCGATACGCACGAGGCGGGTATCATCATCAAGGCCGTTACCTACAACATGATGGAGGTCACGAAGAACGAGCAGTGGCATGCGCAGGTAGTGTTAGATGTGTAACCCCTGTGTGATCTTCGTCTTCCGTAGCCAGTCGATATCCGACCGATAGAGATCGCGGATGTCCGTCAGGCCGAGACTCAGCATCGCAAGCCGTTCAATACCCAGCCCCCATGCCAGGACCGGGTACTGCACGCCGATGGGGTTCGTCACCTCCTCCCTGAAGACGCCCGCACCGCCGAGCTCCAGCCAGCCGTGCTCTGGCATGTACACCTCCACTTCAACCGAGGGCTCAGTGTAGGGGAAATAGCCTGGCCGGAACCGTATCGAGGGGAAGCCCATCTTGTGATAGAACGTTGCGAGGCAGCCGAGCAGATTCCTGAACGAGACGCCCCGGTCCATCACGATCCCCTCCAACTGATAGAATTCCGGCAGGTGCGTTGGATCGATCGTCTCTCGGCGGTACACGCGATCGATACTGAAGACCTTCACCGGCGGCTCGGGATGCGAGGCTAAATACCACAACGTTACCGCCGTTGTGTGGGTTCGCAGCAGCAGCTCCTCGCTCAACTCCCTCTTCCATGCACCGCCCCAGCCGGAGGAATTCAACGAGCCACCATGCTCGTGCATTTCCTTTACCTTTGTTACAATCCGCTCCTCGACGTCCAGGGGCTGCTTCGCACCCAGGTAAAAGGTGTCCTGCATCTCACGCGCCGGATGGTCCTGAGGCACGAAGAGCGCATCGAAGTTCCAGAACGCGCTCTGGATCAGATCACCCTTGATCTCCGTGAAACCCATCTCCGTGAAGATCCGCCGCATCATGTCCAGAATTCGCTGATAGGGATGGATCTTCGCCGGGAATTCCCGCTTCGACGGGAGATGCACGTCGTAGGTCTTGAACGTCCGCCCTCGCCATGTACCCGTGCGTAACAGCTCGGGCGTGAGTTGCGACAACTCATCCTCGATCGAGATGCCGCCATCAACGAGCGAGTGGCCTGATTCAGTAAGTGCTATGGTTCGCTCGACTTGTACGGTGGACACTAACAAGTTCCTCTTCTTCATCAACTCGCCCAAAACACGATTGAGCGATTTATCAGCTATTCCCGTGACGTTCTCCTTTACTCGATCTAGCAGGATACTTTCTTCCAGTTCCTTAGCATCATGAAGGATGCGCAATAACTCTTCGTCAACATTAGATTCCCAGAGGGTGGTCCCGGTTGGTACTAATAGCTTCTCGCCGTCTTTAGCTTCGAAGCGCGCCCACCCTTTTCGTAATAGCCAATTCGTTGCAATGTTCGCTTCCTTCTCGTCCCTGAACGAGTGCTTGAACTCCTCGAGCGGTAACGGTAACAATTCGAGCCCGCGACGCTCAGGCAGGCCTCTTTCCGCATATTCCCGGCCCTCCTCCGTTAAGTGCTGAATAAGCTTTCTTATTCCTTTTATCTCACAGAGCCCCTGCTGCGCCAGCATGAACGCAGCTTGCATCGCGGCGTCCTCGTTGAGACCCGTCTCCGCGGCTAAGGCGCTCTGATCCCATGCTCTGCTTCGTTCGCGGTCCAGCGCCAGCAGCACTTTCTTCTCGGTTACCGTGAGTGCTGTAGTCCTCTCAGGTTCTTCGGCCATGCGGTCTGTCTGCTATGCTATGCTCTTGTTAGATACCTGCTCTTTTAAAGCTGTGGGAGATTACGACCCCGCTTGCAGTCTCTGCTTGTAGAGCGCAAGTGCGTTTCGAAGCTCGTCCTCCTTCAAGAGTCCGTGCGGTGTTGGCACCTCGAAGATACGTTTCGGTATACGGATAGTATCCAGCTCGAAGCCCTCTCTGAACTTGAAGTTCATCTTTGCACGGTGGATCTCTCTCCCGAGCGCTTCCAGTTTCTCCGTCGTCCAGCCGTCGATCCCAATAGCGTCCAGCGCCTTCGGGATAACCTCGGGCGTGTAGACCTTTCGGGCGAAGAAGCAGACCACGAGGCTGGAGAGTATCTGCCGCCACTCCTCTTCCTTCAGCAGCTGATCCACCACCTCATCGAGCGTGAACTCCTTGCCCAGCAACTTCTGGTCAAGGTCATAGCCCGCGGAGTCGAGATGGCTGTGCCGTGCACCGGCGAGATTGTTGATATAGCACGCGATACCCGTATGATATTCGGGCATCTCGTTCCCCCCAAAGGCGAGCGCGAACTCCTGACCACCATACACACGCGAAGCGTGCTCCACGCCCTGCGCTAAGTCACGATAGAACTCGTTCGGCATGAGGACAATCCTCTTGATCGCCGTTAAATACGTCTCGGTATCACCCCATGCCAGCTTCAGACCGCCGGTCTGCGCCTCACTGATGAGCCCCCTCTCGTACGCTTCGGTCGCCCATGCGAGCGTCACGCCCGTGCTGAGCGCGTCCAACCCCGCGCGATCCACGAGATCGATCAGCCGCATGTATTCCTCCGCCTTCGTGACCCCGATCATGAAACCAAGCGCGTAGATAGTTTCATTATCATAGGAGAGTGTCGAGGTCTTGTAATAGTAACCCGGCTCGTACATCTCGCGGACTGAAGCCAGATGGATACAGCCCACCGGGCAGTGCGCACAGGATACGCGTCGTGAGAGGTACTTCAGCGCTAGATTTTCACCCGATAACTCCTTCGCCACCGCATCGGGAGCTTGCGCCGAGGTTAAATTCTTATAGGCCATGCCGCCGATCTTGTTCAGATCGTAGATCTTTCCTGCCGTGCCCAGATCATGATACTTCTCCATCGCGTCGGTCTCCACCACCACCTCTTGCAGCTCGTCGTAGATCGCTCGATACGCTTTCAGCTTCTCCTTCGGTATCTCCGCGCTTTTGTCTGCGGAGACCACGAGCGCTTTCAGCTTCTTTGAGCCCATCACCGCACCCAGCCCGAGCCGGCCGAAGTGGCGGTAGGTCTCGGCAACCACGCAGGCATATCGTACCAGCTCTTCACCCGCTCGCCCAATCCGAATGATGGATCTGAGCCCGCTCCCCGGCTCGGCTTCCCGTAAGATCCTGCCCACCGTGTGCGCCTCCACGCCCCAAATAGACGATGCGTTCCGGAAGTGGACGTCGTCGCCGTGGATCGCGAGATAGAGCGGGAGGTCGCTCGCGCCTCTGATGACGATCGCACCATAGCCCGCAAGCTTGATCGAGATCGCGCTTCTGCCGCCACAGTGGCTCTCACCCAAATTCCCGGTCAACGGTGATTTGAACATCGCGACCGTCTTCGAGGCCGAGGGGTACATACCTGAGATCGGGCCCACGGCGAAGATGATCGGATTCTCCGGACTCAGCGGATCGGTCCCGGGCGGGCATTCCTCCTCCAAAAGCTTGATCGCGACGCCCGTGCCGCCCAGATACGCGCTAAACAGCTCTGGCCGCGCACGTACCGCGATGTCCTTCTTCGTCAGATTTATGTACAGTACCTTATTCAGATCTTGCGCTTGCATTTTTCGCTACACCTCAGCTTTCCTCTACATCCACCAGACCGATAACATCATGCACGCAATACTCAGCGCATTTGCCACAGTATTTGCAGACCAGGGGCTTGTTCTTCTCAGTGTCCCAGAAGATCGCACCCAGAATACAGGCATCGACGCAGTAGCCGCACCCGATACACTTATCCTCGTCCAATATGATGCCCCCGCCTTCTCGTTCCCGTAAAGCGTCCGTCGGGCAGACCTTCGCGCATGGCGGGTTCTTGCACGCACGGCAGGCCGTGATCACGAAGCCGCGCTCTATGCCGCCCGCCGAACGCACGCCGATCGCGGACTTGTTCATACCACCGCGCCCCACGCGCCGCGAGCAGGCGAACATGCACTCCATGCAGCCGATGCATTTGTTCTCATCAAGAACCGCTAATTTCTTCACCATCGTTCTAGTTCACTATTCTCAGGCAGCGCAGAAAAAGCTTTGCGAGCCTGCAGCTTACCTGAAGAGGTCTTCCTCACGGGTGAATAGTAATTCGTGAATATCTCGTTCGGCCCGCTCCACCACCAATCCGCGGACGATCGCAATGGGCACGCCCTCCTGAAACTCGCCCATCACCAGATTCGCCGCCGCACAGATCTCGTCGGCGATCGCTTCTTTCGTTATCTGCGCGATCTTACCGAATCGGTCTTCCTCACCCCGTCGATCCACCAGAGCGGGAATACCCGAGATACCGACGCAGATGCCCGTAACACCGTCACGAAATGCACGGCCAAAGGAATCCGCGATTAATACCGCGATCTGTTTCCCGCTCTGCGCCTCGAGCTCACGGCGGAGCCGTCGCGCGCTCTCCTGTGGATCTTCGGGGAGCAGCACGGCCTTACCCGCCTCGACGTTCGACTCGTCTACGCCCGCATTAGCGCAGACAAAGCCGTACTTCGTCTCCACAATGAGATGGTTTCGCATCAATCGCTCGATGATGTTCGACTCCTCAAGAACGAGCTGCACGATCCGCGGGTCTTTCTCCGTTTCACGTGCTATTCGCTCCGCTTCGCTGCTCGCATGCACCGCGGCCAGGTCAACGACGCGCCCCTCACTCTTTGAGACGATCTTTGAGGTGATTACGATGACGTCGCCATCCGCCAAGCCCAGCTGCTGCTCCTGCACCGCATCGAGGAAGAGCTGAGGAAGATCATCACCTTCAGTGATCTCCGGCAGTCCCTGGATACCGATGATCTCCAGACGGCTCCCGGGAACGAACTTTCTGCTGCTCATCCCATTCTCTTTCCACCCCTGCAGATAAAAAGGGTGGTACCTTTAACTTGACCCGGGCTCAAAAAAAAAGAGTGGGATACGATAAAACGATACGCGATGAAGAAAGAGCTGATGGATATCCTCGCCTGTCCTGCCTGCAAGGGCGATTTGGAGCTGAGCATTCAGGCGGAAGACGAACAGAACGAGGTAGTGACGGGGAGTCTGTATTGCCGGCAGTGCGATGCGCGCTATCCGATAGAGGACGGGATTCCGAACCTCCTGCTACCGAAAGAAAAACGAACCTGACTGACGAGTACGCCGTTGATCGAGCCGTTTTCGACGCGGCGTGAGTGCGAGGAAAAGAGGAGCGAGCGCATGGGAAGAGAAAGGAGCACGGAACAACGCATACAGCAGAAGATATACTTGAGCAGGAAGGGTCTGAATTCGCTCGAATTCGAGCATGAAGTGCTGAGGATACCGCTGAAGGCGGGCGAGGAGACGAGTTTCGAAATCATTGTGATCAATCGCGGTGAACCAACACACGTACATTTTTCGCTGAGCCCGCGGATTCGGGACAAGCTCATGATCATGCAGGATAAGGTCTACGTCATCGAGACCGAGAAGGTAGCAGCAATGCTACGTCTGCCGAAGAGCTACGCGGGCGTCACCGACGAGTCCACCCGGGGCGATATCTTCGTGAGCTCGGGCTACGGCGCGTCCAAGCGCGCATTTAGTGTCGAGATCGTCGAATCGGAGGAGCTTAGCGCGCGTACGGAGCATGCGGACCGTGAGGCGCCGATCCCTGCGGCCTCATCGGTCGCGGAAAAGAAGGAGATTGTATTGACCGCAGACGAGCGTGAGTTCCTGTCTCGATTGGTCATCTCCGCCACGGTCATCACTATCATCTTCGTTCTGGTCGTCTTGATGCTGTACGTGGGCCTGTTCAGTAATTCGCCTGGAGCGCTCTTCGTTAGCGCGCTTATCGCCGCATTGCTCTTCCTGTTCCTCGTGCTTTACAACCTGTAGCCCGGCGGTGAGCTGAGACGAAAAGGTTTATCACCGACTGCACGGGTAAGTTGTTCATAGAAGCGTGCATCTTTTTATTCATTTCATACATCTGAGAAGCGTGGAGCAGAAGGGAGCTCGTGATGAAGTATATCGTGGTGACCGGCGGCGTGATGAGCGGGCTTGGGAAGGGCATCACTATGGCCTCCATTGGCCGGCTCTTGAAGGACCGCGGTTATTCCATCGTTCCGATCAAGATCGATCCGTACATCAATATCGACGCGGGCACGATGAACCCGTATCAACACGGTGAGGTCTTCGTCTGTGCTGACGGCACGGAGGTTGATCTCGATTTGGGCCATTATGAGCGGTTCATGGATATCGAGCTGGGCCGCGAGCACAATATAACCACCGGCATCGTGTATGACGCGGTGATTGAGCGTGAGCGGAAGGGCGAATATCTCGGCCAGACGGTCCAGATCATTCCGCACATCACGAATGAGATAAAGGCGCGTATCCGGGCGGTGGCGGCGGGGAGTGGTGCGGAGATCTGCCTGGTGGAGATCGGCGGGACGGTTGGCGACATTGAGAGCATGCCCTTCCTCGAGGCGGTACGGCAGATGCACGGCGAGGAGGATGAGAACGACTTTCTCTTCGTGCACGTGACCCTGGTGCCGTATACCGCGCTCGGCGAGCAGAAGACGAAGCCAACGCAGCATTCAGTGAAGGCGCTGCGCGAGCTGGGGCTGCAGCCCGATATCATTGTCTGCCGGTGTAAAGTGCCCCTTAAGGATGAGGTAAAGGCGAAGATCGGGATGTTCTGTAACGTGCGAAAGAATGCGGTGATCAGTGCGCGAGACGCGGAGGACATCTACGAGGTGCCACTGCTGCTCGAGCGGGAAGGCATGGCCGAGATCATCATGAGCAAGCTCCAACTGACGCAGGGTGTAGAAGATGCCAACTGGGCGATGATGGTGGCGCGGCTGAAAGAATCGAGGCAAGGGCCGTGCATAACTATCGCGATCGTGGGTAAGTATGCGGAATTAGAGGATTCGTATTTGAGCATCAAAGAAGCGATCAAGCATGCGGCGACGGCAGTTGGGTGCAACGTCATGGTGAAATGGCTCGAGGCGGAGGATTTGGAGGTTGCTGGCGGCTTGGAACCCTTCTTTGAGGGCGTTCAGGGCATTATCGTTCCCGGCGGATTTGGCGGTCGCGGCGTCGAGGGGAAGATCAACGCGATTCAGTACGCGCGCGAGCACAAGATCCCCTACCTCGGGTTGTGCTTTGGTTTTCAGATGGCGGTGGTGGAGATAGCCCGGCATGTCGGGCACCTCAAGGACGCGCATAGTGCTGAGCTCTCAGAAGGGACGCCACATCCGGTTATCGCTCTGCTGGAAGACCAGGAAGGCGTGGATGAGCTGGGTGGCACGATGCGGCTGGGCAACCAGCAAGTCTTCATCAGGAAGGGCACGATCGCAGAGCGGATTTACGGTATGAATAAGATCGTGGAACGGCATCGGCACCGGTACGAGGTGAATCCCGCGTACGTCGAGCAGATCGAGAAAGATGGCGTGGTCTTCTCCGGCTCAGACAGAAGCGGCATGAGAATAGAGATCGTGGAGCTCGAGGGGCATCCATTCTTCTTCGCCACGCAGTTCCACCCGGAGTTCCGATCCCGGCCGAACAAGCCCTCACCACCCTTTAAGGCGTTTATAGAGGCGTGTTTACCGGGTTCCTGCGCACCATGAACCGATCTTTTTGTCTTTGATCGGTACTTTTCTACTAGCATGCTGTTACGCGAGCTCACTGAAATCTACGAGCAGGTCAGAGCAACGTCAAGCACACGGGAGAAGATCACGCTGGTAGCGGATTTATTACGCGGAACGCCCTCGGCGCTACTGCCGCACGTCTGCTACATGCTCCGCGGCCGGCTGTTCCCGGATTATGCGGTGCAGGAGCTCCAAATCGGCTGGTCGAGCCTCTGGGATGTCGTTCGTTCCGTCGTTCATATCTCCGATGACGACCTGAAAGCGGCATACAACCGGTTTGGCGACCTCGGCTCCGCGGTCGAATTGCTCGTAACGGCAAAGCCGAAAATCGCCGTTTCTCTAGTCTCAGAGCCGCTCACCGTCGAGGAATGCTATAGCGCACTGATGAAGATCGCCACGCTCAGCGGTAAGGACTCACTGCGCCGAAAAAGGGCGATACTAACCGGGCTCCTGAACCAGAGCACGCCAGCTGAGGCGAAGTTCATCGTGAAGACGATTACCGGCGATATGCGCTATGGTTTCAAGCACGGCCTGCTGGAAGAAGCGATCGCGCAGGCCTTTTCAGTGGATGTGGCTGTGCTCCGTAAGGCATACATGGTGCGATCAGACATCGGCGAGGTGGCACAGCTAGCGAAAGAGGCGCCTGCAAGGCTGCAAGAGCTCACCATCGTGCTCGGCCGACCGCTGCGCCCGATGCTTGCGGATACCGCAGAGCAGCTCGAGGAAGGGTTCAGACGCTTCGATACCGCGCTCTTCGAGTACAAATACGACGGTGCGCGACTCAGCATCCATAAACATGACGAGTTCGTGAATGTATTCACCCGAGAAGCCGAAGAGGTGAGCCAATCGCTCCCTGAAATTGTTGCTGACGTCCGAAAGATTCCGCATTCATTCATCGTTGACTCCGAGATCATTCCGTTCGAGCACTCGCCGAAAGCATTCCAGGAGCTGATCAAGCGGCTCAGGCGGAAGTATCGCATTGACGAGTTTGCCCGCAAGATCCCGGTAAAAGTACACGTCTTCGACCTCCTGTATCTCGATGGCAAGACGCTCATAGATGTGCCGCTACTTGAGCGGCGTAAGCTGTTGCAGACCGTGATCGCGCCGAGTGAGCATGTAGCAATCGCGACCTATCTCCTGACGAAGAGCGCAGCCGAAGCGCGGATCATGTTCCAGGAGGCGCTCGACCACGGCTCTGAAGGCTTGATGATCAAGAACCCGCAGTCGTGCTACACGCCGGGCAAACGAGGCAGTGCATGGCTGAAGCTGAAGCCTGAGGCTGAAACGCTTGACCTGGTCGTCATAGCGGTCGAGTACGGCCACGGCAAGCGAGCACACCAGCTCTCGGACTACACCTTCGCGACCCGAGACCGGGACGAGAATCTTACGCCGATCATCAAGGCCTTCATCGGCCTGAAAGATGCAGAGATCGTGGAGATGACCGAATACTTCAAGGGCATTGCACGCGAGCAGCGAGGACGAGCCCTGATAGTCGAGCCGCGGGTGGTGGTGGAGGTGAAATTCGACGAGATACAGAAGAGCTCGCTCTACGAGGCCGGCTACGCACTCCGGTTCCCGCGCATCAAACGAATTCGCTGGGACCTCGCGGTCGATGAGATTGATACGATCGAAACGGTCGAGCGACTCTACCAGCGGCAGAAGCGACGTATATAGCCGTGCCTCTACGGGTAGCGGCAGGTGAGGCAGAAAGATGATGATCTGCGGAAGTGCATACGGTAAGGATCCCGGCCGGAATGGAGAAAGTGGGTATTTATATATCTCTCTATAACCAACAGTTTCTGAGGTTAACTACCATGAGTTCTGGTGATACGGTTGGCAACAGATGGTTTATCCTGGTTGGCGCGCTCATGCTCCAATTATGCCTTGGTGCGGTCTACGCGTGGAGTGTCTTCGCCGCTGAGCTGGAGACGGATAGTGCGCTTGGCGGATTTGGCTGGAGCGTAACGGAAACGCAGATCGTGTTCTCAGCTGCACTTGCCACCTTTGCACTCGTCATGGTCGTCGCTGGCAGATGGCAGGATAAGCTCGGGCCGAGAAAAGTGGCACTTGTTGGTGCAGTTGTCCTCGGGCTTGGCTACATACTCTCGAGTTTCAATCCCGGTAATTTCCTCTGGCTTGTACTCACGCTGGGTATTATTGCGGGGGCTGGAATAGGTATCGGTTATGTTTGCCCTATCGCCGCGATTGGCAAATGGTTCCCCGATAAGCTCGGACTGGCGACGGGAATAGCGGTCGCGGGTTTTGGAGCGGGCGCATTCTTCATCTCCGTCCTATCAGGTACGGGTATCGACATGCCGGGATTGAAGATCGATCTCATACAACTACTGTATAATTACGGGCTTGCCGGGACCTTGCTGATCTGGGGTGTGGTCTTCGTCGCTTTTGGCGGTTTCGGTGCTCTCTTGCTGAAGAACCCGCCAGCTGGCTGGAAGCCCGCGGGTTGGGAGCCCACAGTAAAAGCGAGAAGCACTCAGGTACCGGGTGACTGGGAACGAGCCGATATGCTCAAGACGCCTCAGTTCTGGATGCTGCTGGTTATGTTCATCTTCGCGGCTTCTGCTGGGCTCATGACCATTGGCATCTTGAAATTGTACGGTATTGATTCAGGGCTTCCCGCGGCTGCAGCTGGCACTGCCGTTGGTATACTCGCCCTATTCAATGGCGCGGGTAGAATATTCTGGGGCTGGACTTCAGATAAGATCGGAAGAACAATAGCGATGGGGATCATGTTCTTCTTACAGGCGAGTATGATGTTCGCGCTCATCGTATTGCGCCTTGGTTCAACTGAGGCGGGGCTCACCCTGGCGGCGGCCTGGATAGGGCTGATGTTTGGTGGCAATTTCGCCTTATTCCCTGCAGCGACACGGGAGTTCTTTGGGATACGGAACTACGGCGGTAACTACGCAATGGTATTTTTAGGGTATGGTCTAGCAGGCATATTAGGGCCAATCGTTGCAGGACAAGCGAAGGATGTTCTGGGTAGCTTTGATATAGCATTTATCGTCTGTGGCGTGTTGTGCATATTAGCTGCGGGATTAGCGTTCATAACAAAACCGCCGCAGTACTCGAGCTAGCTCGTCCTCTAACGAACCTGCTTACTAACTTCGCGACGGTAAGACCGCAGCACCGTGATGAATGAGGCTCGACCGGCATGAAAATCTGGACCGTGGGCACGAGTTCAAGGAGCATGCGGGAGTTCCTGCATGTGCTCAGAGCGTACCAGATCGAATTGGTTCTGGATATCAGGCGGTTCCCGACCTCCCGCTATCGCCACTTCACGCGAGAGCAACTCAGAGACTGCCTGGAGCAGCACGGCATTGTGTATCAACATGTAGGACGACTCGGCGGCTTTCGGAAGGGCGGCTATCGCGCGTACATGGAAACCCGTGAATTTGAGCGGGGATTGACCTACGTTGAAGAGCTTGCAGCATCAAAACGGGTCGTACTCATGTGCGCGGAGCTGCACGTCCTCAGATGTCATCGCCGGTTCATCGCCGATGCGTTGAAAGAGCGGGGTCATACCGTGCTACATATCGTGGATGACAGGACGAGCTACGAGCACAGCGGAGGAAAAGGTAAAGACATTGACCGGAAGCTGACCGAATTTTTGGGGGAGGACAAGTTCGATTAGATTGAGGGCACCATCGCCGACCCGCGGGCTGGCTTGCTCGCGATCTCTTTATCCCGCACAAACCGTCTCACAAATCGCCTTCACGGCCTCCACCGCCTTCGAATCATTCGGGAGTTCGATGATCGGCGTGCCCATCAGATCGAACGCTCCGATCGTCTCGTCTTCTGGTACCGTTCCTATGAGTTCAAGACCGCTCTGCGCTAGTAATCCGGGTAGAGCCCTTTTCACCTGCTCATCGTCCCGCACCTTGTTCACGATCAGGAAGATGTGCCGCACGTTAACCTGCAGCTTTTCCGCGAGCCGTTTAATCGATGATGCTGTTTCAATCCCACGTTTCGTTGGATCGCTCACCACCAGCAGCGTATCTACGTCCCGGGTCGTCCGCCGGCTGAGATGCTCCAGACCAGCTTCGCAATCGATGATGATCGTCGAGAACCGAGCTGATAATTTATCAATGAAGTGCCGGAGCATGTCATTGATCAGGCAATAACAGCCCGGTCCTTCAGAATGCCCCATCGCGAGTACCGAGAAGCGCGGCGTCTTCACCAGAATCTCCTCGATCTTGTACTCGAGCAGCATATCGGTGGGCATATCCTGGGAGAAGAAGACCTGCGACGGCGATGCGATCTCCTCACGTACGTCTCCGATCGTCTTCGTTATTTTTACACCTAACGCGCTCGGCAGGCTCGTTGCCGGGTCCGCATCGATTGCCAGTACCTGCTCACTGCTGCTCGACTCCGTGAGGAATTTCAATAAGAGCGCGGCAATGACCGTCTTTCCCGTGCCACCTTTGCCTGCGACCGCAATGATCTTCCCGCGCTTCACCATCTCGTCTCGTCTCTTCCTCCCGCACGTATCGTCCTACACTGCTCAGCCTTTCGGGCCAACAATTTATAGGGTACTGTTCAATTTTGTACATGAAAAGCCCTATGTCCGCACCGATTTATCTTGAGACATACGAGTGCGGTGAGCTTGACGAACGGATCGCGCAGCTCTGGAGTATACTGCGTGCCTGTACCCTCTGCCCGCGTGAATGCGGTGTTGATCGTATCAACGGTGAGCGGGGTTATTGCAAGTCTGATCGTCAGCTGATAGTCTCCAGTGTGCAGCCGCACTTTGGTGAGGAGGATGTGCTCGTGGGCACGCATGGCTCAGGCACGATCTTTCTCACCAACTGTAACCTGGGCTGCATCTACTGCCAGAACTATGACATCAGTCACCTCGGACACGGGCGACCGATGACCGAGGACGAGCTCGCGCGGAGCATGCTCCGGCTGCAACACCTGGGCTGCCATAACATCAATTTCGTCACACCCACGCACTTCACACCACAGCTCGTGAAAGCGCTCAAGGTCGCGATCGAAGGCGGGCTGCGCGTGCCGCTGGTCTACAACTGCGGCGGCTATGAGTCAACGCGGACACTTGCGCTGCTAGACGGTATCGTGGACCTTTATATGCCGGACCTTAAGTACAGCGATAATGAGGTAGCGAAGCGATATTCAACGGCACATAACTACGTCGAGGTCTCTCGGGCCGCGGTAAAGGAGATGCACCGTCAGGTTGGCGATCTCCGAGTGGACGAGCGTGGAATCGCGGTACGGGGCTTGTTGATACGGCATCTGGTACTGCCGCACGGCCTCGCAGGCTCTGAGGCGGTCTTTAAGTTCATTGCCACTGAACTCTCGCAAGAATCGTATGTAAATATAATGGCGCAATATAGACCTATGTATAAAGCGTGCGAGCATGATGAGCTGAGCAGGGGAGTAACGCTGCGCGAATACCAGGAAGCGCTCATGAGCGCGCGTAAGTGGGGGTTGCACCGGGGATTTGAGGATTAAATGACACGGAAGGAGCGAGACGAGCTAAAGTTCCTGGGTACTGCCGGCGCGCGATTCGTCATGATCACGCAATTTCGTGCCTCTGCCGGGACCCTGCTGAGCCTCCAGGGCACCAACATCCTCATCGATCCGGGGCCGGGAACACTGGTGAAATTTACCGCGAGCCGCCCGAAGCTCAACCCCGCAAAGCTTCATGCACTTGTGCTCACGCACAAGCATCTGGACCACTCTAACGATGTCAATGTGATGATCGAAGCGATGACCGAGGGCGGCTTCAAGCCGCGTGGCGTGCTGCTCTGCCCCAATGACGCGCTTCATAACGGGGGCGATGCGGTCGTCTTGAATTATTATAAGGGCCTTCTGGATCGCATTGAGATCTTTAAGGAGGGCGGCAGCTACACGGTGGGGAAACTCGAGCTCCAGACCCCGAAACGGCACGTGCACAGCATTGTGGAGACCTTCGGACTGAATATCAAATTACAGGGCGGAGCTTCGACGATCGTCTCCTTTATTTCCGATACGCTCTATTTCGAGGGCCTGGAAGAGTATTACGACGGCGCGGTGCTCATCATGAATGTCGCGATGTACCGGCGGCGGGACGGGGTCGATCATCTGTCCGTTAAGGATGCAAAGCGAATCATCGAAGCGCGGCGACCCGAAGTGGCAATCCTCACCCATTTCGGGATGACCATGCTCCGGAACAAGCCCTGGGAGATCGCCAAGCAGCTCAGCGACGAGACCGGGGTGGAGGTCATCGCCGCCCGCGACGGGATGCGATTCGATCTCAGCCCCTTCATATGAGCTTCGTTCCACGCTGCTCAGCACTCACGGTTCTGGAGATCTCCGAAGACGCGTCTATGCCACGCAACGAAGTCCTGCTTCTCCTCTTCAGTCATGCTCGCGAGCTCATAGGCCGCTTTATCCAGTAAATTGCTCATCTCTTCGGGCTCCAATTCGCGCAGCAGGTAGAGTAGTACCTTAAAGAAGACATTGAACTTCGCTTCCAGTCGTCCGACGCGCTCTTTCAACTTCTCGAGTTCTTCAGATTCGTTCATACTTACCTTACGTGCTCGCGGTATGAAAAATGCTCGCGCGCCTTTTATGTTATGTATGCACTGCACGAAGCGGGAAGTGAACCAAAAAAGATATAGCGAATGAGCTATACTCTACGTAAGAGCTCAGGGACGTAAAGAGTGGTGCCATGGATCCGCTGACGCATTACCTAGCCGGTTATTTTCTCGGACGCCGCAGCCAACTCGGTGATGCAGGCGTTCGTGCCGTTACGCTCTGCGCTCTCCTGCCCGATATTGACACGATTGGCGCGGTTGCCGGGTGGGATGCGTTATTCGTGCTGCATCGCACCGCGACCCATTCGCTCCTCGGCGCTCTGGTAATCGCGGTGCTCGTGGTGCTGGGATTCACCGTGGTGCGGGACAGGGTGCAGGCACGACAGCTCCTTCCCTGGTGTGTACTGGGCACGCTCAGTCATCTCTTCCTGGACCTCTTCTCCTTCAAGACCTCGCTGCTTACGATCTTTGGCGTCGCAGCGGCACAACAAGCAGGGCCGGAATATCTGGAGGGCGTTGAGCTCCTCTGGCCGCTCTCAACGGCGCGATTCTCGTTCGTTACAGCGGGGCTGCTCTCCCAGGAGTGCATAAATATCGCGATGCTGGTGATCTTCTCTCTGGCTATCGGCGGCGTGGTCCGTGAAGCGCGGAGGGGGACGTACCCGTGGCACTCGTGGATCACCCTTTTTCGTGAATCGAAATGCTTTAGCGAGCTGAGCTGCAGGTTCACGATCGGTGAGCGGCGGTTAGCCACCCCGTATTGGTCGCTCTGCGAGCGGCTCACCACGCCGCAGTTTGAGGATGGAGAACGCTCCGATGATAATACCGGCAATAGTATCGAAGAGGAGGTCGAGCATGGTCTCGTGGAGCCCCCGCTGCAATGTCGTACCGAGCATGAGATCGAAACCCCATTCCAGAAATTCCCAGACCACGCCCATACTCATGGCAAACAGAACCGTAAAAATGCCGAACCCGAGCGGCGGGAGCTCGACGATACGCACGTGAAAGGCAAGATCGTAGAGGAGGATTACGGCGATGAGGGCGACCGTTGCGGCTGATACGAATTGGGTGAAATGGCCGTAGAAGGGCACTATTTCGTAGAAACCACGGTAGCCGCCAATCACGTGGAGGAAGATGGAGATCGTGATGGTGGTATCGAAGAGGAGGGGGAGTTTCATCTTGAAATCGCGCTCCAGAATAGTGGGCACGAGGGTCAGGAAGAGCGCGAACGAGCTACCGATGAACCAGACGTAGTCACCCCTGAGTAAGGTCGTCACCGCCAGAGCAGCGATGATAAACTTCAGGAAAATGCTCACCAGGTGCTTGTGGCCGAAACGTGACATATCCAGACACTCACCTCTTGATCTCCGCTACGCCATACCGGTAATACTGTACGAGCATCTTATTTATCACTTTATCCTGAATGTAGCTCCGTGTGATCGGTGCATCATCTAATATGATAAATAAATGGATTCTCTGCCACACGGAGGCGAGAGCGGAGCATCGCTAGGCACCGCGAATGCCACATGATGCGGCGCAAGAGTGGGCGGGATTTACGCCACCTGCACATCGCTCCGAACAGTACAGCACACCCTTTGTACAGGTAGTGTGGGGCCGGAGAAATTTGACAGCACGCTGCGACATGCCACTTTCATATCCACTTCAGGTGCGGTTTGTCGCGGACAATAATGCCAGCGTAAGAACAAAGATAGCCCGCTCATGCTCTTCCAAACTCAGATTGACCTGCAAGGGTGAAATACTCAGCTCTTTGTACTTCGTGAAATCGCAATCAAAGCCTTTCGCTTCACAGTACTTCTTAAACTGAGCCAATAACATATGGAGGTGTACCAGTTCTGTTTTTTTCATTGTTCGTATTCTCTATCTGTTTCAAGCTCTGTGATTAGTTCCCTGATTACCAAATGTGCCACCATTTTTTTGCTCCCTCGGTATGTTTCTCTTATCTGCCTTGCCTGTTCGTAATCTCCACCCGTTTCAAGTTCCGTAATTAGCTTCCTCGGTTTCATTTCCCTGATGACTCTTTAACAGAGTATAATACTATTTTATCCACATCAACGCTTACAGTTCTATTCCCAAGAGACGGTAAACGGGTCGAAGAGATATTCCCCCTTTTTTATTATGGGATTTTTCCGTTCTTTATCTGTGCGGTATCCACTAAAAGATTTTCAGCCTGTGCCTTTAACATCCCTGATTCTACCACCAATTTATTCGCTTTTAAATGTAGCTGCTCATACGTTCTCATCGTTTCTTCCCCTTCAAAGCTACACACACCGCAGCCACATTCACAACAATACCCCACAGCGCCCTTTGTGCTCCCGGCGTTCATCTGCAATATCTTTACCATTCTTTACTCCCCTCCTTCTATCCTGCCTTGCATCCATTCGGGCACTTATATTCGGTGCCCACCTAACTCCACACTTCTTACAGCAGAACCTTGACGATTCTTCGCTCTGATGAGTCTTTAGCAAACTATGATCTTATTTTATCAACATAAATCCTGCTAATACTGCCTCTATGTCTTCAGATAGACTCGAAGATTAAGCACTGAACTAGGCTAGGATTACATATTACACGTTAGGTCTCTGCTTTTGAAAATTCTTCAAGTCCCTCATTGAGTTTGAAAATTAGACCGTATTTCCATAATACACGGTTTAACTTTGATGGTTCCATTTTCAACCCCCAACAGGTTGACAGTCCCGTATCGATACATCTTATAAAAGATTTTTCCGCCATCTTATCAACCGCTTTCATGTCCATCTTTTTTTCCGCTCTTATTTAGTAGTATGCATTTTGTACTTAAATACCTATGTTTTGGCGATTGAAAATACCGTATACAAATAAACTCTTTATCGAGACGCAAAGTCAAACGGGCGACCAAAAGTTAATTTCGGGTATGCGATGGCTCTTACAAATTGTGAATAAAAATGGTGAGAAAGCGAACCACGGGGGAAGAAACAGTGAAGTGGAAGGACGAAGCGATAAAGAAGAAGCGGTGATAAAAGCGGAGGGAATGAAGCGGCGGGTGGCGGCGCGGAAGAAGCGATATAAGCAGAAGGCAAAGCGGCTCAGAAGGACTGCGGTAGAAAGAAAAGCTATTTTCTCCGTCTAAACTTTAAATAAATTGTTAATAACGCTCAAAAAAGAAAAATAAACGTTAATATCGCTTAGTTAGAATGTTTTTACCAGTAAATTTGAGCTAACGTCTCTCTCGTCGTCTAATATAACTTTATAGCCGCTATCCAGTCCTCATACTGCTTGCCATTGGTTTCAATAAACTGGGAGAAGCACGAAAAAATATTGACCGCCTTTTTGAAGCTACAAGCAGGGTAGTTCACGATATGAACGAGTTAAACCTCTGTGCTTCTTTAGCTATACTACTAACGTTACGCTTTGGCTTTCAAGGTTATTTCCAGCGAAGAGACGTTCATTTTGTCTCCGTTTTCCCCTACGAGCTGCTCTGTTCCCATCTTTATGTCCTTCACGTCTACGCCAGGCATGAACTTATTCCGTACTACCTCTGCGGTATCCACGGCTCGTGAGATCGCTCTACCTCTTGCTTTGATTACTACCTCGTCGCTCAAGCCGTTGTTAAACTGCGTCACTACTGCCAGGACATAACTCATCACTGGCTTATTTCCGATATAAATCACGTTGTCTTCTCCAGACATTTTTGCATCACAACGTTATACATACTACTCAAGGTTATATAAGCAAATTAGCTTTTTACCACACCACCAGAAAACCTGCTACCCAAAAATCAGAAGCGTCCTGAGAAAGCGGCTTTGATAACGTTTTTTCTCACAGTTTTAGAGGCGGTCCAACAATTCTACCGCCACGCTCTAAAACGCGATCGTGCTAACACAAAATGATCCGCCATTAATGTCCTCAGCATATTTAGGATAATTGATAGATAATTGTGAGACAATGTGCTGAGCGTTTATAGCTGCCTCATTTCAAGTCAATAGCAAAGCTTTTAATATGGTTTCACATACTATAATAGTACTATACGAATGGAGTGTTGATAGAAATGACGCTAAGGGAGGATAAAATGGGACAGTCATGGTTATTTCCACCAGCTATTACTGATTTTATACCGGAAGACCACATCTGCCATCTGGTTGCTGCCATCGTGAATAACATGGATATCCGTGACGTGGAGAAGAAGTACAGGTCAACACCAGGCAACCCGGTATATCCACGCCGGATGTTGCTGAGATTGGTGGTTATGGCATCCGTTGATTCTGTGTGGTCTTCGCGGAAAATTGCGAAACTGGCTTGCGAGAATGTGATTTATATGTACCTCACCGGGAACGAAAGGCCCGATTTCAGGACGATCTGCAATTTTAAAAGGGAATGCAAAGGGCTGCTTGAAGAGACCTTTAAGAAGACCGTTGTGGTCGCCAAAGCTGCGGGCATCGTGACCCGGGGACATATCTCGACGGACGGGACAAAACTCAAAGCCAATGCCTCAAATAGCTACACGCTGACTGAGAAGGAGCTGGAAGAGATCAGGAGAATAATAGATCGGGGGATAGCGGTGGATGAAGAAGAGGACCGGCTCTACGGTGATAAGCGCGGCGACGAACTTCCGCCAGAGCTCGATTCGCCCGAGAAGATCCGCAAAAAGCTCCAGGAGCTTGAAGAAGCTTCCGGCAAAAGGGTGAAGAGAGCGACGAAGCACCTGATCGAGCAGTATGCGCACGGCGATGCGCGCCAGCGGGAAAAGATCCGCGAAAAGCTGGAGAAGGCCGAGGAAGAGCTCACCACGAGCGGCCAGATTGCTGTCAGTCTGAGTGACCCCGAGGCGCGGTTTATGGGGAATAAGAACCACCGGGAACTCTCATATAATGCAATGCGCAGATCACCGTGGATCACGATTCCGGGATAATTCTGGCCAATGACGTCACGCAGGAGTGCACTGACCACCAGCAGGCGCAGCCGCAGCTCGAGCTGGTGGAGAAGCATCTCGGTGCCTTGCCAGAAGGAACGAAGGTAAGCATGGATAACGGCTACTTCAGCGGCGCGAACCTCTGGTATCTGGAGCAGAAGGCGCTGGATGGCTATATCCCTAATAGTAAGCAGGCACAGGAGCAGAAGGGCAAGAAGGTTGAGGGAGGTCAGTATTCGAAGGATAAGTTCGCCTATGATGAGGAGAAGGACCACTTTATCTGCCCTGCTGGCGGCCTACTCACCAGAAAAGGGGCATATGTGTACGACGGTAAGCCGCTGTACACTTATTACGGTGCGAACTGCCGCGATTGCCCGTTCAAGCGGGACTGCGCGGGGAAAAACCGCCAGCGGGTCATCACGACCGATGAGTACGCGGCGGAACGGCGGCGGATGGCCGCGAAGATGCGATCTGATGTTGGGAAAGAGGAGTACCGGAACCGAAAAGAGACGGTCGAGTGGGTATTCGGGAATATGAAACAGAATATGAAGTTCCGAGCGTTTCTGACAAGGGGCACCAAAGGTGCGCGAATGGAGCATAATCTGGTGTGCACGGGTCATAACCTGAAGATAGTGTGGGGTAAGTTGGGTAGGAACGTCCCTGCCCTGGGAAAAATAGGTGGCTCATTCGTCAATTTGGCATCTCAGGTTTGTGGGCTCACGGGATTGTCTTATTCCCGTAACTTGTTGGTCTGTTCATAGGATTGATTGCGAGACGGCCTCAGTTTTAATCGATAAAACCAGTGCGAAGGTTTAACTACTCCGCAGTTTTAACTATTATTGTGGAGCGTTGTCATAATGTTCGAAACAGAAGATCTTTTGGTAAGGGAATATTTCAGAAAAATTATCGGGGAATACGGACTGAATATAATGAAAAATGTTCCTGATAATGAAATAGCGAGAACGTAAAGCTGAACGATGCGAAACCCTCCTCTATAAAAAAAGTTCTCTACAAGTTATATGAGCGTAGGAATGCCGAGTACAGGACCGAACGTGATGATAATAGTGGCCGGATCACTTATTGGTGGTGCTTTAATTCCAATAATGTCAAGAAAATGATGGATAAAGAAGCGGATGACGAGTTACATGAATTAAGTAATAAACTCGAATACGAAAGAAGTGGTGATTTTTACCACTGCCACTGTCAATGTGTTTTATTTGAAGTAGCAGCAGAACAGGATTTCTGGTGTGAGGATTGCGAATCCTATTTCGAACATTTTGATAACGGGGTTCTAATAAAGGAGTTAGAGGAGCAGATAAAAGAAAGAGAGAACGCGAGAAGGAGGGATTAAGGGTGACGGGGAGGAGATCGACGGAATCTAACCAACGGCTCATCCCAAGCGCGAATGCTTTTTGTGTAGTAAATAGGATCTTATGGGCTTCACCGTATTTTTGTTCTGATTAGCTCTGCTAAATTCTGCCATTCTCAGATAAAAATAAAGTGGCTCTCCCCGCTGAAGAAGTGAACAGCATCATTAGGTAGCCTATCAGAGCGGTGTCGAGTAGAGCTCATAGCCTACCTCTTGTTGGAGTACTGGCTCCGAGGTGACTATGAGCCCCCTCACAGAACCGGACGTGAAGTTTTCCCTCATCCGGCTCTTCAGGAGCACATCCTCTGC
>DSCO01000006.1 GCA_011049045.1 Methanomicrobia archaeon
ACCATGAGCTGAGCATGCACAAAGTCGAAAGTCTTATCTGTGGCATCCTTCCTACCGTATCACGTTAGTCTACCGCACCCGTGGACTTGCCGGAGCTGCGGTGGGAGGTGAAACGATGAGAAGCGAAAGAAATAGGATTTGGGTTGGTTTGCTATTTGCGGTTCTCCTGACCGTGCTGACGTTCGTGAGTGGTGGCTGCGTATCCGCAGCAACAACCCGCTATGTTAATCTAGGGGATTCCATACAAGATGTCGTGGATGTAGCTGATCATGGCGACACGGTCATCGTGCGGGACGGAACATTTACCGAGAACGTGGTGGTGAATGTGGCGAACCTGACCCTGCGATCAGAGAATGGCTCCGCTTCCACCACGGTTTTTGCCGCGGTCAATACCAGCGATGTCTTCCGCGTAACCGCCAACTCGGTGACGATCACGGGATTCACCGTTCGAAATGCAACCGATTCGGCAAGTTCAGCAAGTGGCATACATCTTCACGTCGTTCAGCACTGCAGCGTCTCAGATAATAACGCGTCGGGCAACTACAACGGCATTTACCTATATTCTTCGAGCAACAATACTCTTATGGGCAACATCGCTAACTCGAACTACCACTGCGGCATTCGCCTGGATAGTTCGAGCAACAACACTCTCACCAACAACTCAGCCTCGAACAACTCCTGTGGGTCTTGGTACTCCTATGGCATTTACTTGGAATCTTCGAGCAACAATAATTTGACGGGCAACATCGCCTCGAATAACAGCGTCATCGGCGTTCACCTAATATCTTCGAGCAGCAACAATCTCAATTCTAACCGCATATATAACAACAAATACGGCATCTCCCTCGGTGATTCGAGTAACAACAACACTATTTATGATAACGACGTATCCAACAATAGCTTTGGCAGTGGCATCTATCTCCATTCATCAAGCAACAACGAAGTTGTAGCTAATAATCTCCACTATAATGGCGACGGCATACTCATCGATTATTCAGACAACAATAACATCACCGGTAATACCGCTTGTAACTGCACTAATGCTGCCATTATTCTCAGGTTTTCGAGTAAAAATACCCTCTCTCGGAATACTGTGCTCGGTAATCCCTGTGGCGTTTTTATCTCTGTTTCAAGCAACAACTCTCTTACAAGCAACACCGCCTCAAACAATAATCGTGGTATTTATCTGTATTCTTCAAGCAACAACATTCTTACGAAAAACACTGCCTCGAACAACTACTACGGCATTGACCTGTATTCTTCGAGCAACAATAACACTCTTATGGGCAACACTGCCAACTCGAACAACTACTGCGGCATCCACCTGCGGAATTCTAGTACCAATCTCATCTACAACAACTACTTCGACAACACGAACAACGCTCAAGATGACGGAAACAACATCTGGAACATCTCCAAAACTGCAGGAACGAACATTATTAACGGCTCGTACCTCGGCGGCAACTACTGGAGCGATTATACGGGCAAAGATACAAACGGCGATGGTCTTGGTGATACATCGGTTCCCTACAACTCTTCAGGCTACATCATCAACGGTGGCGATTGGCTGCCGCTCGTAAAAGCAGGAGCACCACCGGGTAGATGGGACATCAACGAAGACTGCACCGTTAATTTCATCGACCTGGCGATACTGTCCGCGCACTGGCTGGAGACACCGACCGCACCATACCCACGCTACGATATCAACGAGGATGGTGTGGTCAACTTCATAGATCTGACGATCTTATCCGCACACTGGCTCGAAACGACCTGCTGAGCAAGAAAAAGACAGCAACGGCAACCTGCACGAGGGCTGGATTCCGGCGATACGGCTGAGCTGAGTTGAGCCGAGCAGAAATTCGCTCGTGTCAGATGCACCGCTCGCCGTCCGCGTGATCACGCACGGTGAAGAAGCCGGACATTCTTCTTCTGAGTGTTACCGCTTTCTTCTATCTCCATATCAGCCCCGTCAGTCGCATGCTCGTGTGATACCGCAAAAGCGAACTAAAGGCCATCCTCGGAGCGAAGGATAAACCTTCACTCCTCCTCCATGGACCGATGATCAGAATAGGATAGGATGAAGGAGAGGGTACCGAAGAGATCGAGGAGATCTTCTGTGATCTATCTTCAGCTTCACGAAAAGAGTTTGCCTAATTTTGCTTTCATCTCTGGGTCCTTCGCCGTGAGCTCTATCATCACCCTGAGCATTTCCTTCAGTTGTTCTTCGCGGTCCATCGCTTCTTCCACCACGAGCGGCTTACGGCAGTTTATGCAGATGCGTGCACCCGCGGTGTTCACCGTGCGGCAATGCGGGCACTCTTGCATCTTCAATTTGATGGGCTCGTCATGCCTTGCTTCCAACCCGTACATCTTGAGCAGGTCGCCATCGAGGTCCCGGCCCGACAGGTGCACGTAGATCGACGGCATCCGCGAACCTTGCGCCCAGCCTAAATACTCCTCCATCTGCGATTCCGTCAATCGCGATGCAAGATGCGTTGATCTTGAATGCCGGAAGTTGTGTGGATTCACCTTCTTCTTGATCCCCGCTCGCTTGGCGATCTTCTGCAATTGCGTTCGGATCGCTTGATACATCAGCGGCTCGCCATTCATCTTCACCCAGATCAATGCAGTTCGATCGTCTCGCTGCGGATGCGCCTCCAGCCATTGCGCCAGGTACGGCACCGACCAGATGAGCCGAACGCGCCGCATCCCTGTCTTGCCTTCCACCATCGCGATCGCGCCATAACGGTCGAACTCTACATCTTTCATGCGCAGCCCGCCGAGTTCGCTTATCCGGAAGCCGCCCTCGTAGAGGCACGCAATGAACGCCTTGTCCCGTAGATTCTGTGCATTATCGATTAAGTCCGATATCTCCTGCTCACTAAGGATCTCGTTCGGGAGCATACGAGGCTTTGTGGCCTTGATCCATTTAACTTCATCCTCTTTGCCCGCCCAGGTCAAGAACGTCTTCAAGATCACCCGATAATCGTGCTTCGACCATTCACTTAAACTGCTGCGCCCGATACTCGATACAATCTCAATCACATCCTCCCGGTAAGCGAGGAGAACGTTCGACCGTTTAGGAATCGTTCGGCGCACAGCACCAGGATCCGCACATACTTATCCTGCCGCACCGCCCCGACGTTCTGAGCCGCTGTCTTGTAATTCACAAAGTCCTTTATCAGCGCGCGGTCTTCCTTTGGGATCGCCGACCGATCAAGCCGCTGCATCGCCAACTCCACCCGCCGCTGACCACTGTGTATATCGCCCATGACCCACTCTAAAGCATGGTGGGGCTATATACCTTTGGGTCAAATCCCCGGCAGAGCATGGTTTTACCCGTGGATTGCTGAGGAAAACCCCGATCCGGTAGGCTACGTGCGAATCCACGCGTTTACTGTCAATACACGGATAACACCGATCGAACGTCGTGCCCCTTCAACCACCTACGCGAGTCTGCAACAGGTGAAGCAGGTATCTACCACCATCTCTTGCGTCACGGATTCGCGGTTATATAATCTCTTGAAACAGACTCACAACCGGGTAGCACTGAAGGAGTTGCCCGATCCAAGCGATCCTCGAACCATGATTTACCCGTGCTCGCCCAGGTGGATCTTCGGGGAGCGATAGAACACCGTTAACTTCTCCGTAGAGAATCGGCAGCAAAGCACACAATGGCTCAGAAGACCCAAGCTCATCCGTCCTCCAGCTACTGGCTCGGCCTTCTTCCATTGCCGCTACTGCTTGCTTAAGTAAGCGCTCACTTCCTGCTTTGCCGCCGCTGCATGCCCGTATAGCCCGCGAGTGCAAGCACCCCCATCGAGAACAGTAGTATCGTTGCCGCTTCCGGAATCGGTGAGCAGGGCACGGGCCCAGTCGCGAACGGGTAGAAGGTCACTTTGCCTTTTCCTTCTTCATCATCATAGATGCCCGCATCTATCGTTGTGTTGTCAATTGCAATCCAGTAATTGTTTATTGCTTCTACAGGGTCAGCCATGTTATTGTAGAAGTTATATTCATAGCCGCCGCTTGTTTCGTTAAGGACACCGTTGGCCATGATATTGTTGTTTTCAATCGTATTACCGGTGCTTGTACCAGTTAAGTAAAATCCCCGTGCAGTGTTGTGATGCACCCAGTTGCAGGAAATGTTGTTGCTGCTTGAACCAGACAGGTAAACGCCGTAGGCATTGTACGGGATGGTATTGCCTGTCAGGTTATTATTGCTCGAAGAAGACAGGGCGATACCATATCTGTTGTTCGAGTTAGCGGTGTTGCCGGTCAGGGTGTTGTTGGTGCTCGAAGCCAGTAATATGCCGCGGTTGTTGTTCGCGTTGGCGGTGTTGCCGGTCAGGTTGTTGTAGCTCGAATAACGCAGGCGAATGCCGTGATTGTTAGAACTTGCGATATTATTAAAGATGTTACAGTTAGATACGTTATCGAGATAAATACCGGCATAAGTAGCATTCGATGCCCCAGTCACCGTGAACCCGCTAATATTCACGTAATCCGCAGTCACGTGGAAGACATCGCCAGTACCTAACGCCTGCACTGTCGTTACAGCAGAACCGTTCTGTGACTGAATCGTCAAGCGCTTGTTGACATCCACGTTCTCGTTGTACGTGCCGTCGTGCACGATGATCGTATCGCCTTGATTTCCCGCATCCACCGCAGCCTGGATCGTTGCATATGTCTGACCGGTACCGACGTGAAGTTCAGCAGCGCTTGCACCCGTGGTGAGCAGCGTCAGCACCGAGATGAGCACGATCGCAGCTACAAGACTCCTCTTCACCAAAGCGTTTTTGGTGATTGCGGCCCGCTGTCCGCGTCCTTCATCAGCCCGTTTGTAAACCATAGGTTCGTACCTCAAGTATTATGAGCATCAAGTAGTATGTGGTGTACAGGGTATATATAAGCTTTTCGGTGCAATCCAGTAGTTCCGGAACTATGGAGTTCCGAATAGCGGACCAACCGCTCGCTGAAGTTTCTTGCGCGCTCAGCTTCGGATCGCCGGGAATCACCGCGCTGGAACCGTCCAACTGGGTAGCGGGTATTACACAAGCGCGAGCGAGGCGGAGACGCTTTTGCTCGTATCTGATGAGGCATTGTTCTGGACGAGTTTTATACTCACTGCGTCTCCCTGCGGAGCCGGTACGGCGTGCGTGGTGTCCTCGCTGATGGTCGAGACCCCGTGCGTGCAAGTTGACGATGTCGCGGGTTTTGCTGCTGGTCGCAAATAGAGAGCATCCTCCTACCGGCGCTCAGTCCCTGAAATAGTCCGTGAAGAGCTTCACCACGATCTTGCTCAGCAGAAGAAGCCCGATCAGGTTGGGGATTGCCATGAGCGCATTGGTGATATCAGAGAAGAGCCAGATATCCTCGAGATAGGTCGTTGCCCCGGGGAGGTCGACCACACTGGCGCCGATGACGATACCCACGAGGAAGACCGCATAGTACACCTGGAGGAAGAACTGGTAGAACCGTGGATCTCCCGAGATCTTCTTCATGAAGTATGCGAGGCACTGCTTACCATAGAATGACCAGGCCAGTATAGTGGTAAAGGCAAACAGCACCATGCCGAGCGTGATCACCAAATCGCCCGCATAGCCGATCTGTGCGTGGAAGGCATGGATGCTCAGCGAGGTACTGGTCTTGCCGGTCTCCCATGCGCCGGTAGAGACGATGGCCAGCCCGGTCATGGTACAGATCACGATAGTGTCAACGAACGGCCCGAGCATGGCGATCAACCCCTGCCGGACGCTGCTGGGTGTCTGAGCGGTGGCATGCGCTATGGGCGTGCTGCCCAGGCCCGCTTCATTGGAGAATACCCCGCGGGCGAGGCCGTACCGCACGGCTTGAGCCACGGTAGCGCCGGTGAACCCGCCAACCGCTGCCTGGCCTGATAGGGCGCTCTCCAGTATGGTCACGAAAGCTGCTGGGACTGCCCTGACGTTCAGCAGCAAAACGACCATGACCGTAGAGACATAAAGCGCCGCCATGAACGGCACCAGCGTCCCGGCGACGTAGCCCAGTCTCTTAATACCGCCAATGACCACGAGCCCCACGACGAATGCCAGCAGCAAGCCGGTGACGATCCCGGGGATGTTGAACGTATCCTTAACGGCGAGCGATAACGAGTTCGCCTGGGCCATATTGCCGATCCCGAAGGATGAGAAGACGCAGCAGGTGGCAAAGGCCATACCCAGTGCCCTGCCCACGCGCGGATTGCTCAATCCCCGCTCGAGATAATAGAATGGCCCGCCGATCATCGTGCCGTCGGGCAGTTCTTCACGGAAATGGATGGCGAGTGTGGCTTCGACGAACATGGTCGCCATGCCCACGAGTGCAGTCAGCCACATCCAGAACAGCGCGCCGGGCCCGCCCAGTGAGATTGCCGTGGCCACGCCGGCGATATTGCCCGTGCCGATGGCACCCGAGAGAGAGGTCATGAACGCACGAAAGGGCGAGATATCTCCTTTGCCACCGGCTTTCGGCTGCAGTATGAGCCTGAGGGCATGTCCGAATTTACGTGCCTGGGGTCCCCGTAACGTGATCGTGAGGTACAGACCGGTCCCGATGAGCAGGGCCATCATAACCGGCCCCCAGACAACGGTATCGACCGTTGTGAGCAGCTGGTGTATCAGATTCACCGGTGTCATTCTAACGATTCTATACTTTCAACCCCTAGATATATAGCATGGCGGCCTCACGAGCGGCCGGAGCTAAATAGCCAGATTAACGCACTGGCAAGTGGGGGAAAAAAAAGGTAGAGAGCGAGCGAGCGCCGATGGCAGCATTTAAGTTCACGGTATTACAGGAAGATGCAACGAGCAGCGCGCGGCTGGGCGAGCTCGTAACCCGTCGTGGCTGTATCGAGACGCCGTACTTCGTGCCGGTAGCTACGCTGGCCTCGGTGCGCGCTCTGGGTTCGGACGATCTCGCTACCCTGGGCGCGCAGTGCGTTCTGGCCAATGCGTATTACCTCCATATCAAGCCTGGAGACGAGCTCATCAACGGCCTGGGCGGCCTGCACCAGTTCATGGGCTTTGAGCGTCCGATAATCACAGATTCCGCCGGTTTCCAGGCCTTCTCGCTGGGGTTCGGCCGTGAGCACAATATCTCCAAGATCGGCAGCATCTTCCCTGACGGCAGAGCGAGCAGCGAGAAGCGGGAGAACCTGACCCGGATAACGGACGAGGGGATACATTTCAAGTCTGCCCACGACGGTGCGTGGCGGTTCCTGGACGCCCGGAGCTCGATGGAGATCCAGGCCAATCTCGGCGCGGACATCATCATGGCGTTTGACGAGTGCACCTCGCCCCTTTCCGATTACGAGTATACCCGGCGGGCGATGGAGCGAACCCACGAGTGGGCCGGGCACTCGTTGCGGTACCATGACCGAAGCCAGGCGATCTACGGCATCATTCAGGGCGGCTGGTTCGAGGATCTACGACACGAGAGCACGGCGTTCATCACCGCTTTGCCCTTCGACGGCATTGCCATCGGTGGCTCGCTCGGCAACTCCAAGAGCGACATGCACCAGGTTCTGGAGTGGGTCGTGCCCCGGTTGGACGAGCGGCCCCGGCACCTCCTGGGCATCGGAGAGATCGAGGACATCTTCGCGTGCGTGGAGCGCGGGATCGACAGCTTCGACTGCGTCGCGCCGACGCGACTCGCACGGCGGGGTAACCTGCTCATCTCGCCCGATTCGGGCGGCAGCTTGGAGAACAAGTACCGGATAAGCATCAAATCCGGTAAGTACAAGGCGGACCCGGGCCCGATCGAGCCCGGCTGCGCCTGCTCCACCTGTGAGCGCTACTCGCGCGCCTATCTGCGGCACCTGTACACGGTCAACGAGCTGGCGTATTTCCGGCTGGCCTCGATCCATAATCTTCATTTCATGTTCCGGCTCATGGCGCTGATACGGGCGTCCATTCGTGACGGCACGCTGGGGGACCTGAAGCGGAAATGGCTGCAGTAGATTGGCGAGCGGTACCCCGTAAACTTCGTGCCCTTGAGCCGGTATTCACCATGGATAAGACGCAGGCCACCATTATACTCTGCGGCTTCTACCTGTTCTTCTCCTTTGCCGGCAACGTCGCGGCCACCAAGGTCACCTTCTTTGGCAAGCTCGTGATGGACGCGGGGTTCATTTATTCGCTCACGTTCACCTGGCGTGACCTGATCCACAAGCAGCTGGGCAAGAAGGCAGCGATCACCACGATCTGGCTGGCTGCGGCGATCAATCTCTGTGCCGCGCTCTATTTCCAGTTTGTGGTGGTCTTGCCCGCCGAGCCGAGCTGGGCCGATGCAGGCGGTCAAGCCGCCTGGCAGTTCCTCTTCGGCATCATAAGCCCCGCGGAGGCCGGCGCGTGGTGGCAGACGATATTCTCGCTCCAGCTCAGGATCGTGCTCGGCTCTATCATCACCGCGCTCATCGCCGAGCTCGTCGATACCCATGTTTATCATCTCTGGACCACGGGCATTGGCAGGAACCGGCCGCAGTGGAGCAGGGTCTTTGTCTCCAACTCCATCTCCATACCGGTCGACAGCGTGCTCTTCCCGCTCATCGCCTTCTCCGGAATTATCAGCGCGACTGCCATGAGAGAGATGTTCTATACCAATGTCATGGTCAAAGCGATCATCACGCTGCTGGTCTTCTGGACGATCTATCTGGTGCCGGAGAAGCCGCTGTACAAGGGGGATCTGTAAGACACGCCAACCAGGTCTAAGAACCGTTCTCGCTACCCCCCAGGTGGCGGTTTTCTCTCTCTTGATACTTTTGCAACGGTACTCGCCAAAATCTCGCCAAAATCAGACCACGCACTCTCTTTTTTTTACGATGGTAACTCATTATATGTCTGAGCTTAACAGAAGTACCGTATTAATTATTCCTTTCCCGTGCGGTTTCTTGATCAATCTTCCCGTATTTTGCGAGCGCATCGTTATTCTCCGGGATGATCCTTAAGCTATTTTTAAGAAACAAAAAACGGGCAAATTGTACACCAAGGAATCCTGAATCAAGATCATTACCACCAAGATTCTGATCACTAAGTGCAAGGATATCAGCGCAATCCTTTATTTTATGTATTTTGCCTGGTCACATAATGCATCTTCAGATGTACCGTGCTGTATTCTATAGGACTCCTTCGCGTTCATACTCGCTTTTTTGTGTCATAGCAATTATCGGTCTATACCGATACCCATATAAAGGTATCAGTGATACGTATCAGTTAATACCGATACGTATATAACGGTATCAGTGATACTACTGTGCGTATAAGCCTTTAAAAGGACTGAATTGATCACGCCGCTCCCATTCGTGCGAAGGGCAGTCCGATGCGAGTCAGCGCGGACCCTACGTCTGTTCTGTCGCCGTTCTGGCATCTGGGTGATGCAAGACCCATCCAGAAGCGTCGATTTTACCGTTTGCCAGCACGATGATCGTGCCGTCAGCAGTCTTCAAGCGCGTTTTTCGCAAGGTAACATCGATGATCTCACCGCGATGGCCCTGGGTGGTGATCTCGTCGCCGATATTGAAATGTTTGTCAGTAAGGAGAAAGAATCCACTTACCGCATCGGCCAGAATATCCTTCACGGCCAATGCGAGCGCAGCGCCAACCAGAACCGAAGCGCCCATCACGGGATAGAAGATCGCACCCAGGTTGAGCGCCTGGATGATGTACATCAGAACGCAAAAAATGAGGAGATAAACCAGCGTTTTCCGTACAAATACCTGCGCGTCTGCCGGAAGCTTCGTGGTGCTGAGGCCCTTTCGGAGATACTTATTAAGCACGATAATGACGATGAACGCGGCGAGCGAGACCACGAGTACCCGGACATACTGATTAGAGAAGAGTGCTACGAGCGCATCTATGAGGTTCATTCGGGATAGCGATCTTCTGTCCACGCCGCTCTGTTACGGGAGATCTATCTGGAGTTTAGGAGTCTGAGCATAGATAAAGGTTTGTTTCAGTGTGTGGCCCCTCAGGTTCAGTTCATTCATGCAAACACACGGGCGCTCCACGCAGGCAGGCACGCTCTGAGGCGATCTGAGGACGTGTATGCGCACGTTGTGCCGCGGTGCGGCGCGAGCGATTGCGTGCGCCGGGAATGGGCGCGGATGACGAGCAAAACCAGGTGTTTCGATGCAGGATGCTCTGCAGAGCGGCGAGTAATGCCCGGGCAATCAACCAGCGCTATTTTTACTACACCGCAAGCAGGGCGGATTTTGCGCCGCTTTTCGCACACAGGGCGGTTCATCTGATAAGCGACGTTCAAGTGGCGGCACGGCCTTTTGCGCACCTCTGTTCCCCCACTGCTGTTGCCGCGTATTGCCGCACCTGAGGATATTTGGACTTCACGTAATCGTACAGGGTATGGTACAGCCTCATACATTTCTGGCTTGAACCCCGAACGTATCCCTAAAGCGGCAGCTGTTCATCTTCTTGTGTTTACCATCTGGCACTGTGTGGGTTCGATTCACCCCGTAGCCACGGTCAGGGATATCTGTTATACCCCTTCTTCGCTAGATTATTCTCAAAAAAATCAGGATAGATTGAAACAATTTTAAGTAGATCATCCCCGTAAGACTCGATAGTCCTACTGCCCAGTCGGTATCTCTCCATTGATCGAAACGAGCTATTGAAGAACTGGTGTTACGAGCTCGAATCTATTTAGAGCGTTTCTCGCTCAGAATACTCTTGCCGCAGTTGCTGCAGGTGATCCGGTACGGCCTTCGCGTGAACAGAACAGTACCTGTGACTTCTGCTCGGTGCGGCAGTAGGGACAGGCCAGCGCATAGTGGAACTCCTCCTTGCCTTTCTTACGGTACAGGCGTACGGTGGGTGCCGGTCTTCTCGCCCTGCCCGTTCTCCAGTTTCCGGGTCGTGATATAGGCGAGCTCGTCGAACTTCGCAATCCCGTCAGGTAGTTTCATGGTTGGTCGTTCTCAGCCACTCTTGGCGCCTCGTTCTTCACCTGCCAGCGCAGCAGGATGCCCTCATCCAGCTTCTCCGTACGTATGAGCTGCAGCTTCAGCAGTGCTTCGGGGGTATCAAAGCCACGGCCGTCCACGAGCGTCGGCGCGCTATCGCCACCGATCACCACGTTCCCGACGAAGGTGTAGAGCTCATCAACGAGCCCCTGCGAGAGGAGCGACCAGTTGAGCCGTGCGCCGCCCTCCACCATCACTTTCCGGACACCGCGGAGCGCCAGGTCGTAGAGTAGCCGCTTCAGATCCACTTCATCCTGGCCGCAGACGAGTACTTCTGCTTTCTCGCCCAGGCGGCCAATGTCCTCCACGATCGCCTGTTCGGATACGGCCACGATCCGCTTGCCCTCGCCCTTATTCAGGACTTCAGCGTTACTGGGTGTTCGTGCCTTACTGTCCACCACGATCCGTAACGGGTTCTCATCCAAACCCGCACGCTTGCGCCGCTCACGCCGCTTCTGCGACTTCACTGTTAATGACGGATCGTCCGCCAATACCGTGCCGACACCTACCATGAGCGCGTCACTCTGTGCACGCAGCGCGTCAACGCGATCGAAATCTTTGATACCGCTGATCCGCGTCTGCGCTCGCTGAATAGTGGCGATCTTGCCGTCTGCGCTCATCGCCGCGTTAATGAATACGAACGGTTTCTGGATTTGCTCGAGCGCCTGCTGCGCCTCGGCCTCCTCGCTCGGTACCGGCTTCTGCTCCGTATAGTAGTCCTCGAGGGTTATGAACTTCACCATTGCTACCCGGCTGCTCTTCTTTCGCGTTTACCCGAAAGCTCAATGTTTATAACGGCAGTGCACCAATAAAAACACACACGGGTGGTTCTGATGATCACAGAGGATGAAATAGTGGCTGTTTTATCAGAGTATACGCCGAACGAGCTAACCATTGGTATTCTCGGGTCACATTCGGCACTGGACATCTGCCGTGGCGCGAAGGATCTGGGCTTCAAGACGCTCGTGGTCTGCCAGAAGGGCAGGGAGAGAACTTATGACCGGTATTTTCGTACGCAGGGCGCGCTCGGTGTAGTTGACGAGACCATTATCCTTGACACCTTCGCGGAGATCACAGCTGAGCGTGTGCAGCGGCAGATGCGTGCGAAGAACGTCATTTTCATCCCGCACCGCTCATTTGAGGTTTATGTCGGCTTCGATCGCATAGAGGACGATTTTCTACTGCCCCTGTTCGGCTCCCGGCGTATGCTCCGTGCGGAGGAGCGCGATGCGGACCGGAACCAATATTACCTGATGGAGAAGGGCGGGATCCCGTATCCGCGCGTTTATAAACGCCCGGAAGAGATCGACCGGCTGGTGCTCGTGAAGGCACCGGAGGCGCAGCGGACGTACGAACGCGCGTTCTTCTTCGCCTCGTCGCCCGATGAGTTCTACCGGAACTCGCAGGAGATGATCCGTGCCGGCAAGATAACGGAAGCGGGGCTGAAGAAGGCGGTGATCGAGGAATTTGTCATGGGCGCGCAGTCGAACTTCAATTACTTCTATTCGGTATTAGACGACCGGCTCGAGCTGCTGGGTACCGATACGCGACGGCAGACGAACCTGGACGGCATTCTGCGGCTGCCGGCCTCGCAGCAGCTCGAAGCGCTCAAGTATCTGGACGTCAAGGCCATCGAAGCCGGGCACATCGCCTGCACGGTCAAGGAATCGCTTTTGGAGCAGATCTTCGAGCTGGGTGAGCGGTTCGTGCGCGTGGCAAAGCATGAGTATCCACCGGGTATCATCGGCCCGTTCGCCCTGCAGGGCACCTTTACGCCCGGGCCACCGCAGGAGACCGCGGTCATCTTTGACATCTCCCTGCGGGTGCAGGGCTCGCCCGGAACACGATTCACGCCCTATTCGGGCTATCTGTACGGTGAATCGCTCTCCGTGGGCAAGCGAGTCGCGCTGGAGCTCAAGAGGGCCGTCGAATCGGATCGCCTGGCAGAGACGGTGACGTAATCCATCTATCTAATCTAATGAATCGGCACGAGCGAGAGATGATCACACCAGGAGAGATTCAACGTGTTCTGGCAGGCTATGCACGAGCTGAGCTGACGGTCGCCACGGTGGGGAGCCATACCGCGCTCCAGATCCTCAAAGGAGCACGAGACGAAGGCTTCAGGAATCTCGCGGTCTGCCGGCGCGGCACCGAGCAGGTCTACCAGCAGTTCGGCGTGGCGGACGAGATCCTCTCTGTGGCGCGGTACCAGGACCTTATGGAACCGTCATTTCAGCAGCAGCTCGTCGCCCGAAACGCTATTCTCATTCCGCACGGGTCCTTTGTCGAATACCTCTCGCCACGGCGTATCGAGAACGAGCTCGCGGTGCCCCAGTTCGGCAACCGCGCGGTTCTGGAATGGGAATCTGATCGTGTAAAGGAGCGAGCGTGGCTGCGCAAAGCGGGTCTGACATTACCGCAGGAATTCAGGAGCCCGGAAGATATAGACCGGCTGGTGCTCGTGAAATTCCCCGGCGCGAAGGGCGGCCGCGGCTATTTCATGGCGAGCAGCGCGACTGAGTTCGAGCATAAGCTCGAAAACCTGAACCTGAGCGACAAAGCGCAGTACACGATCCAGGAATTTGTGATCGGCACACGGTTCTATCCCCATTATTTCTACTCGCCGTTGCAGGACCGTTTGGAGCTGCTCAGCATGGATATACGGTACGAGACCACGATTGACGGGCTCGCACGGGTCGGCGCGCTCGTGCAGGATCACCTGCCGGAGCCCTCGTTCGTCGTTACCGGTAATCTCCCGGTCGTTGCGCGCGAGTCGCTGCTCCCGGCGATTTTGAAGCTGGGTCATGACGTTGTTAGCGCCTCGCAGGAACTCTTCAGCCCGGGCCTGATCGGTCCGTTCTGTATCGAGACGATCTGCACCGCTGAGCTGGAGTTCGTTGCGTTCGAGATCTCAGCCCGCATCGTCGCGGGCACCAACCTGTACATCAACGGCTCGCCCTACTCGCACCTCCTTTACGATGAGCCCATGAGCACGGGCAGACGCATCGCCCGTGAGCTCAAGGATGCTGTTGAGCGCGATGCGCTCGACCGCGTTGTTTACTGAGCCGTTTCGGCGCTGCGGAAACTTAATAGCTGCTGAATGCCAACTGTTAGTTGGTTGTTATTACGCACAAACGAGCAGCGGGGGTAGCCGAGCATGGTCAAAGGCGCAGGACTTAAGATCCTGTTCCGCAGGGATACGTGGGTTCGAATCCCACCCCCCGCATATTGTAATTTCGTCATCTAGCAGCTCTGAAAGCTTAAACTCCAAAAAAGAACTCAGATTGATCCTCTTTTCCTTAGCAGCCTCCCCTGGAGGAACTCAGGGAGGCGTACCTCGCGCACATTCCGCAATTGAGGATCTGATCTCCGCGTTTCGAACAGTATCACCGTTTGTTTAACGCCCTAACCATCCCCGCAAAACCGTAGATACTAAAGATTTCATCAACCTTCTGCTCGTTCAAATCCCACGAAAAAAGTGCTTCATTTTGGCTGAGGGTTAATTTAATCGTGGAAGCGCGAAAAGATATAAGATGAGAATAAGAGATGGAGCTGAAGACAAAAGAAGCCTTGAAACCTGAATTTGACACCAGCAACTATTACTATATTGATTTAAACCGAAACAGATAAGTGTAAAGCCCCCAAATATCTAATAGAGACATAAATGGTGGCGATAGCTATGAATAGTGCTTATGA
>DSCO01000007.1 GCA_011049045.1 Methanomicrobia archaeon
CATCACTGACCGTCCATGTCAGCGTGTTTTCGCCGCAATTGGTAATAGCAAAGGTCCATGTCGCCGTCTGCCCCTCGGGTACCGTGCCAAAGTCATGCGATGGTGGATCGGGATTCGTGCACAATTGCGGTAGTGGTGTGCAGTTGAATGTTCCACCAATCCACGTAACGATAAGATCTCCGACGAATGGATCATTCAGCTTACTTGGTGGAGCGAAGGTCAATGGCGTTTCGCACTCACTGGTAGTGCCGCATTGAATGGTGAGCGTGCCGATCAGCACCGTGCCACTAACCGTGCCGAGCCGTGTGAAGACGAGCCATTCTCGACCAGCAACAGTCGAATCCCACGTCGAAAAACCTGAAAAAAGCGGACCATACTCGAAATTGGTAACGTTTGCGCAACTGCTGTCATAGGTCAAGTTTATTTGCCCAACACCGAATTCGTCGGTAGTATCAGCCCATATTTGAACGGCCACGGTGTTACTGTACGGTGCGCAGCTGTTCTGAGGCTCAGGATACACCGTGTTCGCTGAGGGGGTTGTTATGGCAAACGTGGCATTGCTCGCATCTTCACCGGTATTGCCTGCTGCATCGTGTGCGATCACGTTAACTTTGCAGGTAGTTGAGGGCGTATTGGGTATCGTCCAGGAATAGGTTCCTGTATTCGCTATGCCGGTTGCAATCGTGAAGGGATAGCTTGAGCCACCGTCCGTTGAATACGTGATATCGATCGAAGTAACTCCCACGGTATCGGTAGCAGTCCAGGTGATGGCATGCGTACTACCAACCTGCCAGTTCTCACCACCGTCTGGCGATGTAACCGTCACTGAAGGCGGTGTGGTGTCGGGCACGTGGATCGTCCCGGTCACATCCTGTGCAGTCGGCGTGCCACAGGTATTGTTCACCCGCACGGTATAGTCGAACTCGCCGCTCGTGCCCGCGGGTGGCGCCGCAGTCAGGGTGACGGTCTTGCTCGATCCCGCGGTGATGTCACCGAGATTCGAGGGGCTGTTCGTGAGCCACGCAGGCCCTGACATCTTGCTCACGGTTACGCCGTTCACGGGCCCTTCGATCGCAGATATCGTCACCGTCTGGCTCGCGGATGACCCAGCGTTTACCGTTGGGCTCCATGATGTAGGATTCACACCCATCGTGCCGCACGGAGCCACCGCATCGAGCTGAAGGACCGATACACCATAGTGCCGCTTGTCAGCATAATACCCTCCCCACGTCATCGTATGCGTGTTGTGATCCCAGGTATCATGGAGATATATGGTATCCGGGTCACTGTAACCAAAGCCAAGCATCGAGTGCCCCGCAATTTGAATCATGACCGGCCGTCCGGCATCAATTTCCGCCTTGAACTGTGCGTACGTGAAGCCACCGGATTGGTATGCATCAACATACTGATTATAATTACGAAAATGGACGCCATCGTGAAAAACCGTGTAGTTGCGAGATTCCACGAACAATCTCATGCCATGGGTACCATCGCGCTTACCAGGTTCGCAGCCTGAATAGTCATAGAGTGGAGCGCCATTCGTATAGTAATAAAAGGTAGTAGCACCGTCTTTGTTTTTCCAGTTCTGGTACTGGTTAGTTCCCATAAAATCAGCCGTGCAGCCCGCATATGTGTGCTCCTGCCAGTTGCCGTAGTATGGATCAACGTCACTACTGTAGGAATACCAATAGTCATCCACGTGACCCTTTACTGCTAATCCATCTATTCCCTGATGCGTCGCGCTCAAAGGACATTCTCCATTGCCCCAGGCGGAATTGGTGAGCGGGCATACGCCACCATTGGTAGATCCTGTGTACATAGAGGGATAGCCCGTTCGATCGTAATAGCCGAACATCATTGCCGCGGACGTTGCAGAGCAGCCATAGCACCAATCGAAAGCAGGGACGTCGGGAAGTATATTAATCCCCAGGGCACTATCGGGTTCGGGAACCGTTGCCGCAGCGGCCTTGACCGCCGGCGGTCGTTCGGGAACAATGATCTCATCGATCTGCCTTCCGTTGTTATCCATAAATGACCTCATTAGATAGGGGTTCGTAGGTGCGACCGGGTTTTGCGCTATGATAGGTGTGAAGCTTGCAGCAATGATCAGCAGTAGCATCAGCCCTACGCTAGTGTAACTGCGCCATTTCGGTCTTTTTATGCTCATGCTGCTCGTTGTTTCGCCTTCTGGTTCTCCCATCTGTGGCGACTTGGAGAAGATAAGATGTAAAAGACAGCCGGATATTTATAGTGAATTGTGGGCAAAATTGTCTGCTGCTTGCAGTAGTTACGCGTTTATATAGTTCTAGGAAGATCGCGGTGAATGAGCACCAGCAAACCTCTTCACGATCAGCCAGCTCGTTGGTATCGGTATGCCCGGGGCATGAGTACAATTCCGTTTTTGTTTTTCGTAGGTCACGTTCCACAACATCGCAGCGCGTATCGGGGGTCTCCAGGGAACCCGACGTGATAGAGGAGCAGGCCGACATCCGAGACGTCTATCTCATTATCGCAATTGACGTCTGCGGCCCAGTCATTGCAGATCGGATACCGGGGGTCACCGGGGAACCCGACGTGGTACAGTAATCGCCCTACATCTGAGACATCTACAGTGTCATCACACGTGACATCGCCGCACATCACTGCGGTACACTCGAATCGTCCGTCTGTCCACGTAACGACGAGATCGCCTGCAACAGGATCATGTAACGTACACGGTGGCGAGAAGGTCAAGGGGGTTACACAATCACCGGTATTGCAGCACTGGATGGTGAGCGTGCCGATCAGCACCGAGCCATTGATGGTGGGCGCCCCAACAGGTCGCAGGAAGACCAACCCTTCTCGACCAGCACTGCTCGAGTCCCACGTGCCATTCCAGAGCGCAGTATCATACGCACAATTGGTGACATTAGCACAACTGCTATCATAGGTCACCTGTATCTGTCCGCCAGCGAAGGGCTCGGCAGTATTTGCCCAAATCTCTACGTCCACAGTGTTACCGTACCGAGCACTGCAGTTCTGAGGCCGGAGATACACCTCGTTCAAGCCGAGCAGCTCGACGTCGAAACATTCGGTGCCTGAGGCAAGGTTAACGTACCTGTCCGCCTTCAGATCGCTGTAGATACCATAGCTGAGTTGGTGCATGCCCGCGAAATCCGTTGATAAGCGTCTGCGCACCCCGAGCTCGTTCTCACCTGTGGTCAGCGTGACATTCAGCGCGAACGAATCAGAGAGTTTGTATAAGGGATCGAAGAACCACACCCGCAGCAGTCCCGTCATGTTCCGGTTCGCGTCAATAACCAGGTGCAGGGTCAGGGTATCGCCGTCTTGATACACCACCCTGTCAAGCTCAGCGGCAAGTATCCGGGCGGCATAGCCGAGCACGTTGAATGGATAGACCGCGGAGTAGTTGCCGAAGGTGTACTCGATATAATACGTTCCTGACCTCAGCTCAGGTATGGTGAACGTATAGGTGGTGGAGGCATTGAGCAGCGTGGTGCTCACGGTACTGTTGGGTGCGCTCATCGTGAAGTTCTCGGCTCTGCTAACGTTCACGAAGACGGTCACGTTCTCGCCGAGGGCATAGACCGGTTTCTCAGTGTAGACCTCGATACCGCTCCCTGCGGGGTTCTTCTCGTGAAGATGGAGCGTATCAATGTGGAGCGCGCGGCCGGAGTCGGTATAGACGGTAAAGAGCATATTCGCATCGCCCGTGAAGGTGACGGGGATGTCAAAAGTAAGCGTTTTCGACGCCATGCCTGCAAGATTGAAATACGTGACATTATCGTACGCATTGAACCTGACCCGAGAATACAGGCTTAAATCCCTATTTCGGTTATTCACGACGCCTAACGTCAAAATGGCACTCTCATTAGCCTCGTACAGGCGCTTGTCCAACGATGCAGTGACCGAGATATTTGCGCCCTGGACGAAGAGGGAGAACTCTCCACGCTGCTCGTCAAGCTCGTAATACCCTTTATAGTACTTCTCCTCCAAATCGTCGGGCAGGCTGAACGTAAAGCCCAGCGTTTGCTCCTCATTAGGTTTGAGCCACGTGACGTTTGTATCTTTGTAAATGCCCGGGATCGTTACGTTGAGTTCAGCCCTGCCCTCTGCGCCGCCGGTGTTCCGGACGGTGAAGTCAGCCGTCACTTCTTCGCCAAGGTCACCGGTTAGATTTGCGGGCGTGGCAATAACGACAAATTTCGGTGCGGCAATGCCTATAGCTACACTACCCGTCTCAAAGGGTGTCGTATAGTTCAGTCTATAGATGCCTTTTGTCAAATTAATCAGAAGGGTTGCATTTACGCTCTCATTTTTCGGTACGGCAAATGTATCGATGATCTTCTGCTCTCCAATGGTAAAGGTAGCGTTGAACCGCGTATCACTGATGCCGGTATTGTGGACAATAAGCGGAATCTCAACAAGCCCTTCGAAATACAAACCCGCGGTATCAAAGAGCAGTGTGGCATTTTCAGCGCAGATTATCTCCTTCTCAAGCGTTTGGTTGACGTCACCGGATATCTGAACGATAACTGTAGCATTCTTTGAGATGTTGAGGGTGAGTTCACACAACTGAGACTCTTTACCTGGAAGCGTTAGGTACCAAACAGTGTTTCCAATTTGCACCGTTTCATGAGCTTCAACTTCGTTACTATTCTCGATCAAGACTCCTGCACTGAACGGATCCAAACCCACGACATCGGGTGCAACGATCTCGGCGTTTATCGCCGGCTCTGCTACGGTCACCTCGAAGGAGACCTCAGCACCGGTGAGCGAAGTGCCCTTGACGAGTCCCGTGAGTATGAAGGGGTATTCGGCGGTTAGATTGAGTTCAAAGGTGCGATGCTCCGATGGCGCTAGTACGAAGCTATCAGAATATAATGGGTACCCAGACTGGCTTATCATGAGACTACAAGTATCTTGTAGCTCTGCATTGTTTTGGACCTCTCCGTAGATCTTTATGTTTTCTCCCGCTTTATAGATGCTCTTATCGGTTTCAAGGATCAATAATAAACCATCAGGGGTAATATAAAAAGAGGTACTGTTTTTTGCGATTATTTGTGACGTTTCTGAATAGAGCTTGGAGACGACATACAGTTTTCCGGTCGAATTTTGTAACTCTGCAGGAGAGAGAACGATATCAATAGTGGTTGTTTCCGATTCTGGAATGCTGAGTGTCATATTAGTCTCCCAAATTGTAGCAGCCAGTGAATTGACATGAGCGGTGAGATTTGATTGTCCCTGTCGTTCATGCGGTGTCTCACATGCCCTGGTGTCCGTGTACATTTCAAGCTCAGGTGCAACTCGCCCAGACCACCTCCCGCTACTTTCGTTCGATTGATAATAAAGGGCATCAACAAGCGTATTTCCCCTAGCAGACCTCGCTACTGCGATACGGTACGGTAATGGCTGCAGGCGTTCGTTGCTCAATGGTTCTGGCTCTTCCTCCTGAGCTTCGAACGTTTCAGGAGAAGGTGCACCACGACGTGCTTCTTCAAAGGATAACCCGTGGATTAAGAGGATAGTGTAGCTTTCAAACGGTTGCATTAGAGGATAGCGGTCCTCATAGCTGCCGGTGATTACATAAGGCGTATTGCCGATTCCGTCACCATCATTATCGCTCCCAGTGTAATTACTCCAATAGTTACCGATATAGTTGATATAGATCGTCCCATTGTACATATACGTTATTTTTGATAAAGAACTCCAAGTATTATTATAACAGTTCGTACTTATCTCTGCATTGTAATCGTTACCTATGAAATTGTTCAGATAGAACTGGTTGTCTGATGAATAATGATATAATTCTATGCCGTAATAACAATCTAATATGTTATTTGTTCCCAGCGTGTTGTTGCTCGAAAAAGACAGGTACATGCCGTAGTCGTTGTTTGAGACATTGTTGCCCGTGAACGTGTTGTTGCTCGAATATTGCAGGGAGATGCCCTCGCCGTCAGTGCTGAAGGATGCGGTATTGTTCGTGAGCGTATTATTGCTCGACAAATACAGCCAGAAACCGCCGATTGCGTTTAAGGATGCGGTATTGTTTGTGAGCGTATTGTTGCTCGACGAATACAGAGAGATGCCGATCTCGTTAGCGGATGCCGTATTGCTCGTGAGCGTGTTGTTATTGCTCGACGAATACAGGGAGATGCCGTCGGTGTTGGCGGATGCCGTATTGCTCATGAGCGTGTTGTTGCTCGACGAATACAGCCAGATGCCAACGGTGTTGGAGTAGACGAAGTTGTCCGTCAGCGAGTTGCTGTTGCTCGCATAATAGAGGGATATGCCCTCGGAGTTCGAGTATGCGGTATTGTTCGAAAGCATGTTGTTGCCCGACGAATCCAGCCAGATGCCAACGGTGTTGGAGTAAACGAAGTTGTCCGTCAGCGAGTTGTTGTTGCTCGACGAATCCAAGTAGATACCAACACTGCTATTACTGCAACGGTTATTTGAAATTACATTGTTTGAAGAATACAGAACTATACCGTTTCCATTCACACTCTGGCTACTAAACCCGTCAATGACGCAACCATCTGCATTCACCGTGATACCATCTCCGGTGTCGCTCGCAACCACCTCAGGCCAGTCTGCACCGATCAAATTAAGCTGCTTGTCCAGGACGACATCCTCGTTGTATGTGCCATCATAAACGAGAATCGTATCACCTGCGGACGCATTATCCACTGCATCTTGAATCGTGTGATAATCGGCGACACCGTCATCATCAACGGTAATTACCGGTTTGCTGTAGGTTATTTTGACATTAAGCGTTGCATTAGCGATAGTACTGTTGAGGTTGGTGATAGTGATACCTGTTGTCACATTCTCATTACTAGAGTAAATTTTTTTGTCGGTCACAAGGTCCAACAACGCATGAACGCCGGTGATCATAAGATCTTTGTGTAAGGTTGTTTGTGCATTCAGGTTTTTACATTCGGTCGTGAAATGATAGTGACCCTCGACGAGCTGGTCCGGTAGCTCAACTAACAACGTAGTTATTTCACCTGCTTTGACAAATTCGTACGTTAGGTTCTCATACAGTAGCGATTTGAATCTATCATAAAGCGCGACTGAGCAATTGCATTCTGCATCGATACCACCGCTATTTGTTAGATTAACCATAATCGTCTCTCCCGCAGAATAGCTCTGCTTATCAGTAGTGAGGGTCAATTTCGAGTCCGGTATAACGAAATAGTATTGCTTTACCGCATCATCAAAGCTGACCATAACCGTGACCTCGTGTTTCCCCGCGGATGCCGTTTCAGGTATGCTAAGATCGTACGTGAGACTCGCGGTTTCGTTAGCATTCAATGAGACAACTGTCGAGTTTTCAAACGCCAAAAGTGGTAGTGAGAGGTTTACGTATGAATCCCATGACGACGAGCCACTATTGGTAACTTCGAGATTAATACTCATATTATCGCGTACTTTGTATGCTCCACCAGGCTTATCGAACGTTAGTTTAACGATATAATTCTTGGGCACCACGAAATATGTTGATCCGGAACCTATCTTCTCACCGTTCGTAAATGCTTCCGCCGATATGAGGTACGTACCATATTCAGCCGTTGATGGCGCCGAAAAGGTAAGCGTTTGGTTCACTGAGTCGTAAGCACTAACATTAAAGGTGAGTGTGTCCTCAAAGACTTTGGTATTATATGGATCAAGTGCCAGCACAGTAACGGTGGTATTGCATGCCGCACTTCGTTTGTTCGTGAGATGCAGCAGAATGGCAACTGCATCGCCCTTCGCATACTCTTGCTGATCGGTAACCACTTCGGTATCAACGGACGGGCTGAATACCCAGACGCCCTTTTCAGTGACGGCGCGTGCGCCCGAGTGAAACCAGGTGTATTGATAGTCTACGCCAGCTTCAAAGAGGCCAAAGTACATGCTCGTGGAATAATTCATGCGATGAGTATACAGAAAGCTTTGCTGAGCATGTGCGGGCACCGTTATATTGGTAACCGCGCCATAGTACACCCACCATCGGCCTCCTTCATGCCGCGCCTCGTGGCCACCAACCGCGATGTTCCCCGTGAAATCCGTATCGCCGTCGTTTTTCACATGAACCGTAAAGACGACCTCACTCCCTTTTGCAACGTGATCATCAATAGAGGTGACCCAGAGCTGTATGCCCGATTGCGTCACGAACCCCTTGGGATTTGCGCCATAGAGACTTACCGCGAACCGCTGCGCGTCATAATTGCTCTGTATGAGCGCGCTATCGTTGTAGAGCAGCGCATCGAGCGACCAGATCCCGAGCGGTGTGGACGCGGTGTCGGTGAACGTAATAGTTACTGTTTCGGATGGCAGGATGCTCACGCCCGTCACGTTCACGTGTTTCGCGAGGCCCCTATCCGGGTTGATAAGAACGAAGGAGACCTTCTCCGCGGTCTCGTTCGCGTGGTTCGTGACGTTGACCGGAATGGAGATGGCCTTGCCCGCGTCGTATTCCGGAATAGCGGTGGGTTCCGTGGCCCCGGCAATGAGATCACGGATGAGCCTGAGCCCATCGTCCGAGGCGGCGTGGTGCCCGTAGGCCCAGTCCTCGTAGATCGAAGTAACGATCACGCGGCCCGCGCCGTACTCGTACATGAGCAACGCGGGCATGCCGTTCTTCGTCCTCGTCAAGAGCACCGAGGCATTATCGGGCCAGCTCGTGAAATACCCGTCCACGTTCGCATCCAGGAGGACCGAGTCCTGCCCCGAGAGGATCATGTGATACGTGCTGATCCCGATGGACCGGTAGTGGCAGCTCTGATCCTCGAGCCAGCCGTAGCCGCTGACTTCGCCACCGGGCAGCGCGCGGAACTCATAGCCGCGCTGCTGTGCGAAGACGACGAGCGTGCCACCATTCGTAACGTAGTCGTCGAGTGCCGTTTTGAAGCTGGGAGAGGAATCGAGCCCGTAGAGGCCACCGGATGGCAGTACAAGAACCTCCTGTGAGATCGCACTTACCGTCGCGGGATCCACGAGCCGGAAGGGAACATGATACCAGGACAGCACGCCGCTGAGCTCAGTGTAGAAGCCCCGTGCCAGTACAGCAACGTCCGGTGCGGTTCTGAGCTCTTCATCAACGAGCGCGGCGTTATTACTAAGAAGTGCACTCAGTTCTGAACTCGCATTACTCCAGGCAAGTACCTCCTCTTTCTGGGCACGCAGGTCCGTGAAGTTCTCAAACGCCGCGTAGTGGTCGGCATAGGACTTGAGCAATAGAAGCTGTGAGAGGTTCTTTGCCGTTGCGAGCCGCATGACCGCATCAAAGCCGTCGTTGGGTGCGAGGAACGTGAGCGTGGAGACATCAAAGCTATCGTCCGGATGATCGCCGCCCGGATTGTTAGGTTTCGTGGGTTTGGTACCTGTGGGGAGCTCATCACTATCCTTGCTATTGCAGCCCAGCGTACCCGAGATGGGCGCCAAGACGAAGACCTCAAGCGGCAGTCCCGCACCCGCCGTGACGACGTTGCCCGCGGCACCCAGGAATTTCGTACCGGCCTGGGCTACCGGACCCACCACCTTATGGGACAGTGCCCTGGTTATCCAGGTCTGCTGTTGCAAGGGGAAGTAGTGTGCTGTTGGTACACATCCGGGCATCTTGCCACAGAATACTTTGCCGCCATCATATGCATTCTGCAAAAACGGGTACTTGGTCGCCGCGGTCTCCGGTATCCCGATGTGGAAGATGCCGTCCTTGGCCATATAATTGACATTAACGCCGACGTGGGGCGCTCCACCGGGCCCATAGGTACCCCGCAGATACAGGTAAATGGGCTCGGTGGCCACGCCTTTGTTATTGATGAAAAGCGGCGGTATTTGCCACGCGTGCTTTAAGCAGTTCCAACCGGATTTGAAGAGATTAGTGATGTCTCTAAGGTCCCGATTGATCCCGGACATGGTCTTAGCGAGGGCGTATTGACCGAACCCACCGATGGTCCCGAAGAAGGTATTAGGTGATTCAGCACCTTTCTGGGCTTCCGTTTCCCAATAATCGATATTGTTCTCCCAGAACCCTGCGAGACCCAATGGGTCGAGCACCGTGACGGGATTATTCCTGGCATAGGAATAGCGATGATCGTATTTCACCGGATCGATTGCTGAGAACGGATCAGGAGTAATGAACCGCCCCGTTTCGGGATCGTAATAGCGCGACCTGAGATAGTACAGCCCCGAGGTATCCTCAAACTCACGACCAGTGTACAGTCGCGTATTCTCGATGCTACCCGTCGCGTCGAGCAGCTGCCCGAAGGCGTCATAGCGATACGTAGCAACCACCTCCTGGGACGGGTTCACCAGCGCCACGACACTCCCCAGGGGGTCCTGGATGTAATAATAGGTCGAACCGTTCACGTCAAGGCTGATCAAACTATCGATGCAGTTCCGGTCACTGGTATAACGGCGGATACTCTCACCACTTTCATGGTATTCCACGACGCTGTCCAGGCCGTCATAGAGGTAATAAACAGTAACTCCGTCGATTGTCGTGCTCAGCCGTTTTCCGTCAGGATAATACGAATAGGTGGTCGTGCTTCCGTTAGCATGAGCGACAGAGCTGAGCCGTCCCTCATAGTCGTAGTGATACTCTGCCGTGCCCGTCGCATCGGTTTTATTGATGCGGTTTCCCCGAGCATCCCAGCCATAGACCACCCCGCCAGCACTCAGTAACCGGTTATCCGCATCGTAGGTGTAGTCTATGGAGCCTGACGAATTGGTGCGGCTGAGTCGATTACCCACCGCGTCATAGGTATAGGTCACCGATGAGCCGTCCGGATAGCTCTCGTTCACCAGGCGATCGAGGCGGTCATAGCGATATTCGGTGGTGGCGTTGTTCTTATCCGTGGATCTGATCTTGTTACCCGCCAGATCAAACAAACAGGACCATGCATAGAGCGTCGAGCCGTTGGACGTGGTGTACCGCAACTGCAGGAGCTGCCCCGCGGCATCGTAGGTGTAGTTCGCTCTCATCCCGTTCGGGTAAGCCTTCTCGGTCAATCGCCCACCGGGATCATACGAATACTTCGTTACGTCACCTCGTGGATTGTTCAGCCTTACCAGCTGGTTATTCGCATCATAGGTATAGGTAGTCACCTCACCACTGACATTCAGCTTCACCACATTACCATTGCGGTCGTAGGCATACTCGATGGTCTTACCGTGTGTGAGGTCTCTCACCTGAATCAGCCGATTAAGTCGATCATAGGTATAGGAAAGCCGCAAATCCGGGCATACCTCCTCGATACCGTTGCCCACCGCATCATAGGTGAAATCAATCCGCTCACCGTTGGGGTAATATCGGGCAATGAGTCGCCCCAGAGCATCATAGTCGTATCGCACCCACGAGCCGTCGGGCGCAGTGCTGTTCACGATCAGACCTCGAGCGTCATAGGTATACTGGCGCATAAAGCCAAGTGGCGAGGTCTCAGCAATCCTTCGCCCCAGGTCATCGTACGAGTAGTGATAGCGCTGCCCAAGAGCGTCAGTTATGACTTTTAAGTTATACATAGTGTACGTGTACTGGGTGACCGCACCAATTGGGTCGGTAACGGTCAGTAACCGTCCCACGTCGTCGTAGGTGTAGTTCTGTGTACGCCCCAGGGTATCGTTGAACCGGATGACATTGCCCATCGCATCGTACGCGAATTGAACGGCTCTCCCAAGTTGATCGGTCTCTCCGGTAAGTCGATCGAGGGAATCGTACGCAAATGATCGAGTACCGCCAAGCGGATCGGTGATGGTGAGTAGATTTCCTGACGGATCATAGGTATAGGCATAGGTATTTTCCAGAGCGTCTGTTTGCATGGATTTCCGGCCATGCAGGTCGTACGTGTAATTGATGGTGTTTCCCTCGGGATAGATCACCTGTAACAGGTGCCCGTGGGAATCGTGGACAAAGCTCATCGAATTGTTCAGAGGATCGGTAATGGACCTGGTGTCGCCTTTGAGGGTGTAGTGTACCTGCCATGTGTTTCCGTTCTGGTCTGTGGTACTTGTCCTCTGATTATACGCGGGATCATACGTCGCTGTCGTGACGCCATCTAAGGGGTCGACGGTCATCAGGATATTGCTCTGCCCATCATATACCAGACGGGTCGTATGTCCTAACGGATCGTTAAAGGCGACGAGGTTGTTTGCCTCCCACGTATTCGTAATAGCCTGTCCTAACGCATCAACGACCTTCTCAAGATAGCCGTCTGAATTGTAGTAATATGCCGTGGTCACATTCTGGCCGTCAACGAGGTCGGTAACGAGCGTTCTTCGCGAGCCATCCTCGTAGCGCTCGTATGAGTAGGTGGTAGCTAGCGTGCCCGTGGCGAGCGAGGCGACCCTATCCGCAGAATCGTACGTAATCGTCAGTATATCACCACGCGGATTCTGTATCTGGGTGAGGCGGTGATCACTCGCGTACGAATACTGAATTATGCCGCCCATAGGGTTCTGAATACGAGCCAGGTTGCCATCGCCATCGTAGGTAAGAGCGACTTTACGCGCGGGAGAGAAATCTCGGTCTATAACCGTGATCAGTCTTCCCTGCTCGTCATACTCCAGATCAATGCGCCTTCCACTCGAGTCTCGTATGCTACTCAGCAAATCGCCCGAATAGGCTAAGTCAAGCCGATCACCATACCGATCCACGATCCGTGTTACCTGTTTATGCACGGAATCATCGAAATAATACTTCATACCATTCTTCGTGGTCAGCACCACTTTGTCGGGTGCATATGCTTCAAGCTCATCGGAGACGCCCAGCGGCGCGACAAACTGCCGCTCCACCCGGTTGCGCATCCCGCGCATAGGCGAGGAAGGCACTCGCAGGGCTTTCGCCAGAGGAGGAAGCGACGAATGAACGGTCTATGAACTTTGTCGCGCCACCGTGCCCCCAATAAATCGTCACGCCATCCGGCTCTTCGGTGTAATAAATATCATAATTAAGCCGCCAGCCATAGCCAAAGCCAGAATCGAAGCTCTTAAATTTGCGGAAATAGGAAAGCGAGACGATAAGAGGAAAAAGCGCATCTTTACTCGCAAGCGTCACCTGATGCGACAGGTTACCATCCCACGTCCCCACCTGTACTTTAAAGGGTCGCTCTACGAGATACTGAGTATTCATCGTGGCCGTTACCGGAGCTGCAGCCACGGGCGCTGATGCCGGCACTACTGCACACAGAATGAGCAGTATAACCAAAATGGTGCCGCATTTCCGCCCTCGCCGCTGATCCTGATGGTTCATGGTTACTCCTCCTTACCCTTACCGTGGCACCACTCACACAGCGTCCGGCCGTACCTCCCGTTTTTACCGCCAGCTCTGCCGCGTGAGCCTGGGTTGCTCATTCTGAGCAAGATTACAATATCTAAACTATATCTTAAAGCTATCGGCTGTTTTTCCCGTGGACTTTCGTACAACACGAGACTCACACAAGTTGCCAGGGACAGGTTCTCAAATCTGTTGCCCGCTTCACCCTATAAACAGTTTGAACCACACCTTCAAACCGATCAACCGGGAGCCAGTATGAGCTAGAAGAAAGCTGTAACGCTTAAAGAGCGGGCTAGCATTGGAGCACTGCTCACCACTGTCTCGCTCCGGGTGGGGGACGTGTGAAACGTCCGTCACAAGACCGACAGATACTCTTTCAACTCCCACTCGGTCACGTTCATACGGTACCGATCCCACTCGACCAGCTTGGACATGATGAAATTCCCGAAGATATGCTCGCCCAGTGCCTCTTTGACGAGCTTGCTCCGCTTCGTCAGGTTAATCGCTTCGATCAAGCTCCCGGGCAGCGTCTGGATCTTCTCCCGCTTCCGCTCGTCCTCGCTCATCAGATACACGTCCTTCTCCGTGGGTGGCGGCAGCTCGTACGTGCCTCGCACACCCGCCAGACCGGCAGCGAGCATAACCGTAAATGCCAGATACGGGTTGCAGGCCGGGTCAGGACTGCGGTACTCGATTCGCGTCGCTTTCTCCTTGCCCGGTTTGTACATCGGTATCCGGACGAGCGTCGAGCGGTTCCGGCGCGCCCAGGTGATATACGCAGGAGCCTCGTAGCCCGGCACCAACCGTTTGTACGAATTGATCCACTGGTTGGTAATGGCCGTGATCTCCGGCGCGTGCTTCAACAACCCCGCGGTGTACCATTTCGCGACGTCCGAGAGATTGTGCTCATCTGCGGGATCGAAGAAGGCATTCCGCTCGCCCTTGAAGAGCGATTGGTGCACGTGCATGCCCGAGCCGTTTACCCCGAAGATCGGTTTGGGCATGAAGGTGGCATAGCAGCCGTGCTGCCGCGCGATCTCCTTGATCACGATCCGCTGCGTCATCACGCGATCCGCCATGGTGAGTGCATCGGCGTACCGCAAATCGATCTCGTGCTGCGAGGGCGCGACCTCGTGGTGGCTCGCTTCCACCTTGATCCCCATCGCCTCGAGCCGCATGATCGTCTCACGGCGGAGGTCGCTGCCCGCGTCGAGCGTGGTCAGATCGAAGTAGCCGCCCTCGTCCAGCACCTCCAGCGACTTGTCATCACGCAGATAGAAATATTCCAGCTCGGGGCCGACGTAGAAGGTATAGCCGTACTCCTCACGTATCCGCTCGAGGTTCAGCTTCAGTGCATGGCGTGGATCGCCTTCATACGGGCTGCCATCGGGCTTCAGGATATCGCAGAACATCCGCGCGACCACGTCGCCCTGGGTCTTCCAGGGGATAAGCTGGAAGGTGCCCGGATCTGGTTTTGCGAGCATGTCGCTCTCATCGATCCGTGCGAACCCTTTAATCGAGGAGCCGTCAAAGCCCATGCCCTCCTCAAAAGCCGCCTCTAATTCGCTTACAGTAATAGAAACGCTCTTCAAATGCCCTAAAATGTCCGTGAACCACAGTCCAATGAACTGCACCCCGCGCTTCTCGACTGCGTCAAATACCGTGTCCTTATCCGCGCTCTTTTTCGACATCGCTCGCTCGCTACGGTCATCTATTGGGCGCAGGTTGTATTTAAAGCTAGTATTCGGAGCCGTTTGACCGGTAACCATGCGGAGATTGCGAGCGGACGGTTCACGCTGCTCCTGAATATATCGTTCCGTGTGACCGACTGGTGAAATAGCGTATCTCTCGGTGGGGTCGGTCGGGGGATAACGCGATAGATCAGCTCCTTACTCCCAGAACCGTTTTGTTCGTGCGTACTTCCGCTCCTCATCCAGGATCTGGCGGTAAAATCTGTGCTCCTCCGCCTCCGTTTCGGTCGCCGGTACTGCCGGATTGACCCGGCGAATGATTCGGGATGCGATTTCAGGTCCCACACCGCGAGCAGCAAGAGCAACGACCGCACGGGGGCCGTGCGAGAGCACTAAATTCGCGTTCCGGTAGACCCGTTTCACCCGCGCACGCTCAGCTCGTGCACCGGTGTTATGTGCAGCGGCCTGCTTCACCAGCCGGATCTCTTCGTCCTCCCACGGCTTCAGGGCGGCGATCAAGCGCGAGCTACAGACCGGACACACGAGCCCCGCTTGTCCCTGGTCAATCACGGTCTTCACGTGCCTCCGGGCTTCCCAGCGCTTGCAGTGCACGCAGAATAAGAGCACGCGATCGTTCATGATGCGGTTCCGGAGCGCTTCGATGATGAGCTGCTCGTCACGCTCGCTGGCCAGCATATCGCGCCAGCTCGTATAGCCTGCGGCGCCGACGGGGCTCACGCCGTGCGCGGAGAACAGAACGCGGATCTCTCCTGATTTGATCTTCTTCACCACCTCGACCGTCCGTTCGACGTCGAGCTTATCCGCAAAGAGTTCTCGCACCGTCTCGGTATAGATCGGCGTATCGGCGAAGAGGGCGATCAGTTTATCTGCTGAGATCCGCTTACGATCGAACTGCTTACGCAGCGCGCCGAACCGTTTGGCCACGTTCATCAGCTCCCATCTGAACAGGAATGAGTTCCGGATAGTCTTCTCGAGGAGCGCTTGCACGTACTGCGGCTCGATCGCAGCCAGCGTCTGCTGTACCGCATCGCGGGATACCGCGCGCCCGGATCGCACTTTTATTCGATACGGATCGATCTCCATGGCGATGTCCATGCCGAGCCGCGCCCCGAGCAGGGTAATGAGCAGCCGGCCAAAGGTCTCGTTCACCTGATGCCCCCAGCACGTGTTGAAGACCACTTCCTGGTGATCGCTGGCGATCTCAATGACCAGTGTCTGCGCTGTCGGCACCGGGTAGTCCTGCTCCAGCTGTTGGCTGAGCAGAGCGATCAGCGACTCGAAGCAGCCCGCGGACACGCCATACTCCTGTTCCAGCTCGTTGTTCAGGTCTGCGGTGCTCACGCCGCGGGCACGAGCAGCAGCAATGCGTGCACGCAGCTGACCGACGTCCTGCGCGATCACGAACGGAACAGGGATCTCCTCGCCCTCCCAGTTCGGGATCTCGCCCTTGCGTTTCACGCCCGGCTCGACCCTGAGCTTCGCGAGGCCGTCCTCAGCGTCGAGTTCGGTATCCACGATCCGCCAGGTATCGCCCTTCGCCACGAATAACGCGCCGGGATCTGCGAAGTTGAGCGCGAACCGTTCGTCAAGCATACAGATAAGCTTCCCGCTCACGATATCGTACACCTCGATCTTGCGCTCGTCCGGGATCATGGAGAGGTTCTCATAGTAATAGGCGCGTGTGCCTTTACTGCGCCAGAGCTTTTCGGCCTCGTATTTCACCAGGCCTTCAGCCTCCAGTTGCGCGATCACGCGCAGCAGCGCCTCACGGGTGAGATCCCTGAACGGATATGCGCGTATAAGCACGGCCCGGAGCTTTTCCAGGCTGATCACGCTGGTATCGAGCAGTAGCCCGCAGATCTGGTTCGCCAGCACGTCCATCGAGCCCTCTTTCAGCTTGATATCCTCGATCTTACCGCCCTTTGCGCGCTCTGTAATCACCACCGCTTCCGCGACATCGTCCGGAGAGAGCGCGATGATCTTCCCGCTGGAGGTCGTCTGGAACGAGTGCGAGGCACGCCCCACACGCTGCACGAGACGTGTCACTTCTCGTGGCGATGCGTACTGGACGACCATATCGATCGTGCCGATATCAATGCCGAGCTCCATCGAGCTAGTGCAAATGAGCCCTTTGATCGCGCCGCTTTTCAGGCGATCCTCGGCTTCGATTCGCATCTCTTTGGAGAGTGAGCCGTGGTGCACACCGATCAAGCCGGGCTCAAACCGGTTCATGATAGAGCCGAGCATCTCCGCGGCCCGTCGCGTGTTCACAAAGATCAAGGTCGATTCGTTACCTTCAGCGTTCACGATCTCCCGCAGCGCCCGCACGTGTGCCAGTACATCAGGCTCGACGCCGGCGCTCTGGGCCGCCCGCATATCCTGCGGTGCTCGTTGCGGGCTCAGCACCGCGATCTGAAGCGCTTTCGTGGATACGGTATTGACCACCTGCATCGTGCGGCGCTGGCCTGCGAAGTACTTCGCTACCTGCTCGGGATTGCCCACGGTTGCGGAGAGACAGATGCGCTGGAACCCGCCTGCAAGTTCCGCGATGCGCTCGAGCGCGATGGTTAGCTGCGCGCCGCGTTTCGAGTTTGCCAGCTCGTGCACTTCGTCGAGGATCACGTGCCTGACGGATTTCAGGTGCTCCCGCAGCCGCGCGCCCGGGATCATTGCCTGGATCGTTTCCGGTGTGGTGATCAGGATATCGGGTGGCTCGAGCGCCTGCCTTCGCCGTGCGTACATGCTCGTGTCGCCGTGACGCACATCGATACGGAGCTCGAGCTGCGCACCCAAGCGCTCCAGCCGCAGGAGCATGTCGCGGTTCAACGCGCGCAACGGCGTGACGTAGAGTGCTAAAAAGCCTTTCCGCGCGTTATTCTGTTTTTTATACGCGATAAGCTGATGGAGCACGGGCAAAACCGCTGCTTCTGTCTTCCCCGAGCCGGTCGGCGCTATCAATAACACGTCCTCGCCCGCTAAAATGCGCGGGATACTCAGCGCCTGTGGTTCCGTGGGTGCGGTGAAGGTCTCACCTACTACCGCTTGTATCTCTGCAGAGAGCAGCGAAAAGGCATTCATGCAGCCCGGTGTATCAGATCAATCAGACAGAACAAGTTACCTTATTACCTCTTTACCGCAGGCAGAGAAAAAGATCGGACCGCAAGCGGTGCGGTGACCACAAGGGCCTCTTACTGTTTCAATGACGCTTGCTCTGGACGTCAGTATGCATGACTCATAACGGTTCACCAAACTGCGCTGCGCCGAACTCACTCGACGTTCCCGGGCTCACTCCGCTTGGTCTTATTCAGGTTTGTTCCCGTCGGGTCTGCGATACGACGGCGCAGTCGCCAGATACCATCTCTTTTTCCCGCGATCGAATTTCGCGCCCATGCTCTTCATGAAGAGCGCCGTGCGATGCGGATCGATACCGAGTTCTTCAGCAAGCGTCAGTGTGGATGCGCCATTGCGCTCGCTGATGATGCGGCTCGCCCGCGAAACCATCTCCTCGCGCGGTGAGATGTAAGCGTCCAGTTCGTAATTCCAGGCCACATCCGCGACCAGCTTGAGGATAATGATGAAGACCGGGACGAGAATGAAGTACGAGATCCAGTGCGCGGTCACCAGCAGGTTCCAGACAAAGTGCATGACTACCGCGCCGAGGTAACCGAAGAAGATCATGCGGTGCTGCGCCTTGATCTTTGCCACACCGACCATCAGTCCAAAGAACCCGGTGAAGAGGATATGCCCCACGGCGATGGACCGCACCGCGGCAAGCTCAATCCCGAATTCCGCGGAGAAGCTATAGAGCACGTTCTCAACGATTTCAAAGCCGATAGCGACGGCCGCGCCGTAGACCAGGCCGTCCATCGGCCCTTCCAATACCGGATCTTTCCGCAGCCAGTAGAGATATATCCCTTTACAGGCCTCCTCAACAATCGGCGCACTGAGCATGCCAGCCCAGAAGAAGACGTACCGCTCAAGTATAATGGAGAGGATAACGGCGGGCACTGCGCCCCACGCCACGGCCTTTACGATCTGGCCCAGCGGCTCGGGCTCAAAGACGTCCTTCTGGTAGATATAGAGAAACCAGAGCACGCTAACAATAACGCTGATATAGACGATTTCAAGCATCACTATACCTGGGGTGACGCGCGGTATAAATGTTCCGCTGGTTTTCGCCCCGGGTCTCCTCGCTCAGTTTGCCTTTGCCGGAGTGCGACCAAGCTTTTATAACGGGCAGCGTCAACTATATCCTCAGGTGCGGACAGAGCACTATGATCGAAGTGGACGTGACGATACGGCTGAAGCACGGCGTGGCAGACCCTGAGGGCGCGAACACCCGAAAGGCATTGCAGTTGCTCGGGTTTACCAGCGTTCAGGCAGTGGAATCGATGAAGACGTTTCGAATCACTCTGGAGCAGGAGACCGGGAGCGGTGACGAGGCAGCGGTGAAGCGCGAGGTGGATGAGATGTGCAGGAAGCTGCTGGCCAACCCGGTGATTCACGATTACACGATCGAAGTCGTGCAGAGCAACGGTTAGTCAGCCGGGTAGCGCGCGAACGCTTGGCTTTCTTTATTACAATCGGCGATATGAAGGTGTGTGGTGAGAAGAGAGGTTCAGTGCGATGGTAGAGCTCGACCCCTGGGGTGTCACGGATATAACGGATTATTCACGGCTCTTTGACGAGTTCGGTATCTCGCGGTTCTCGGATATTCTCGGTCAGTTACAGCAGCCGCATCGGTACATGCGCAGAGGCATTATCGTGGGGCATCGCGGGTACGAGGACGTGGCGCGTGCGATGAACGAGCGGCGCCCGTTCGCGGTGATGAGCGGGTTCATGCCCTCGGGCAAGGTGCATCTCGGTGGCAAGATGGTGATGGACGAGATCATCTGGCACCAGCGCATGGGCGGCGACGCGTTCTCCTGTGTCGCGGATATGGAGGCGCACTCAGTGCGGGGCGTCTCGTGGAAGCAGTGCCGGGAGCTCGGGCTCAACGAGTATCTCGTGAGCCTGGTCGCGCTGGGCTTTGAGATAGAACAGGGCCATTTGTATTTCCAATCGGAGAACAAGCCGCTGCGTGATCTCGCGTTCGAGCTGGGCACGGCGGTGAACTTCAGCGAGATCAGCGCGATCTACGGGTTCAGGGGCGAGGTGAACATCGCGCACATGATCAGCGTTTTGGTGCAGAACGCGGACATTCTGCAGCCGCAGCTCCGCGAGTATACCGGCCCCAAACCGACCGTCATTCCCGTCGGCGTGGATCAGGACCCACATATCAGGTTAACGCGGGATATCGCCGCGCGGATGCGGATGTTCCGCGTGGAGACGCGGTTCGACCCCGAGCAGCGTCCGTATATCAGTATCCGTGCGAAGCATGCGGAGATCGGTGCGCTGGAGGAGCTCGCGGCGCGTATAGCAGGTGAGCAGAAGCTCCATGAGCTCCATCTTGATCTCTTCGCGATCGATGAAGACCAGATCGCGAGCCGATTGCGGGCGATTGAGGCGGTTGTCCAGGATGTTGAGCGCGATTACGGTGGTTACGGGTTCTGTCTGCCTGCAGCCACCTATCACCGGTTCGTGCAGGGCCTGACGGGCGGTAAGATGTCCTCGAGCGTTCCGGAGAGCTACATTGCGCTCACCGAGCCGCCGGAGGAGGCCGCGCAGAAGGTACACCGTGCGAAGACCGGCGGGCGCGTGACGGTAGAAGAGCAGAAGCAGCACGGCGGCGTGCCGGAGGATTGCACGATTTACGCGCTTTTGATGGTGCACCTTATTGAGGACGATGCGCATGCGAAGGAGATCTTTGAAGAGTGCAAGAGCGGGAGACGGCTGTGCAAGCAGTGCAAAGCAGAGGCTGCGGAGCTCATGCACTCGTTTCTGACGCAGCATCAGCGGGACCGCGCAGCGGCACGCGAAGCGCTGATGAAGCATGACGTGTACAAGCGGTGGTTCACGTAACCGTTCTCGCTCACGAAAGCAGCACGAGTGCGGGATTCTAACCGGCTCGTGCCAGCAGCTCTTTTACCTTCGTTACACCGTCAATGGCGTCTTTACAGTAGTAATCCGCGCCGATCTTCCGGGCAAAGTCCTCAGTGACCGCGCCGCCGCCGACGATAATCGGGACCGAGAGGCCCTGGCTGCGGAGATGCGAGATGACCTCAGCCATATATTCCCGTGTCGTTGTGAGCAATGCAGAGAGTGCGAGCACATCGGCTTTGCTCTCTGAAACGGCACGCGCGAAGCGCTCTTTATCCACATCGATACCCAGATCCACGACCCTGAAGCCCGCGGACGCGAGCATGATCTCAACCACCTCTTTACCGATATCGTGCACATCGCCCTTGACCGTGCCGATAACGACCGTACCGAGCGTCGTCCCTGCGGCTTTTGCTGCGCCTTCCTGCTCCAGGAACGGCCGGAGTATCTCCAGCGCTTTCTTCGCGTTCCAGCCGGAGACCATCAGCTCGGCATCGAAGTACCGCTCCCTGTAGCCTGCCCCGATCATTTCCAGTCCTGAGGTCAGCTTTTCAACGAGCTCGTATGCACTCATGCCCCGGCTCATGCGCTCCTCGATGTATGCTTCTATACGCAGCTTCCGTGTGTCGAGGAGCGCGTCAATGATCTGCTCGGTATTGCTCGCATCCATAGGATACCCAAGTATGCACAAAGCTTAAAAGATTTCAATCCGCATTTTAATTGTGAGTGTATGAAGATCGTTTTTACGGATTCAGGAATCGAAGCGGACCTCGTTGCGGACAAGACGATCCTCTCGTACGCGCAGGAGCTGGGGATCGAGATCAGCGCGCCCTGCGGTGGTGAGGGCACCTGCGGTCAGTGCCTCATTGAGGTTTTGAGCACACCGAGCGCGCTCTCGCGGAAGACCACGGCGGAGCGTCAATTCATCCGCAACGACGGCCACCGGCTCGCCTGCCAGGCGCGAGTTCGAAGCACCGAGGTGCCGATTTATATCCGTATTCCGCGGATCGCGTATTGTATTTTGGAGACGAGCGAGTTCTGGCCGGTGCAGGTCGACCCGTTTGTGCACCGTGAAGGCGATCGTGTCTTTTACGAATCCACCGCGGTTAACAACTTTACGGGCGAGATGCACGGTATTGCACTCGACATAGGAACCACCACGCTCGTGCTGTATCTTATAGATCTGGAAACGGGCGCGGTGCTCTCCGTCATCTCCCGTGAGAATCCCCAGAAGAAGTACGGGAACAACGTCATCTCCCGCATCGAGTTCGCACGAACGGGTCAGCAACTTCTGGAACGTGAGATCAGAATCGCCGTGAACGAGATGATCGCCCAGCTGACTGAGCGGCGGAACGTCTATGAGCTGGTCGTGGTTGGCAACCCGGTCATGCGCGATCTCTTCTTCGGCACGTCCGTGCAATCACTCGGGATAACGCCCTACGAGCCGCTGAGCACGGAACCGGTCCGTAAAACAGCGAGCGAGCTCGGGCTCGCGCTGAATCCAAACGCGCGCGTCTACGGCCTCCCGCTCGTGGGCAGCTTTGTGGGATCCGACGCTTTGGCGGTCGTTCTTGCCACCGAGATGTACAAACATAACCGGATCAGCATGGTCATTGACATCGGGACCAACACGGAGATCGTGCTCGGTAATCGGAACCGTCTGATTGCCACGTCATGCGCCGCGGGTCCGGCGTTCGAGGGGTGCAGTGTTCAGTTTGGCCTTGGGGGTGTCAGTGGCGCGATAAACGAAGTGCGGCTCGTCAACGGCACGGTGACCTACCGGACCATCCACCATGCTAAGCCGATCGGCATCTGCGGCTCGGGATTGATCGATGCGCTGGCCGTGCTCCTGGAGAACCGGATCATTAACGGCCGCGGGAAGTTCCTGGGCGATACCCGCGCATTTCACATAACTGATACCATCTGTCTGTTTGAGTCGGACATTGACAAGCTCAATCTGGCGAAGTCGGCCGTTTCGGTCGGTATCAAGGTGTTGCTGGAACGCTACGGGATCGAGCTCACTGATCTCGATCACCTTTACCTCGCCGGTGCGTTCGGCTATTACATCAATCTCGAGAACGCGATGCGTATCGGGCTCCTTCCGCCAATCGCGCTGGAGAAGGTGGAGAAGGTCGGTAACGCGGCGATCGAGGGCGCACGGCATGCGTTGATCTCGCGGACGAAACGAAAGGATGCGGAGACAGTTGCGCCGCAGATCGAGCACATCAAGCTCGATGAGGTGGAGAACTTCCAGGAGAAGTTCATTGGTGAGCTCTATTTCCAGAACTATCTTTATGGTATTGCCTAGCCGGTCGGCTCTTTTTATTTAAGCCACACCACACTACCGTTTATCGAGTTCATCGATAACAGATGACAACCGGTCTCGCTCTATTTTACCAACAATCTCCTCTTCTACACTCGTTCCCAGCTTTCGCTCCATGAATTGTTTAATTTCTTCCCTATTCCAACCTTTTCCCAGCGCTTTACCCCATAATGCACTCATTTGCGTTGCTGTTACCATACCCGGGCTTTCTATCGCACCGCCGAACTCAGCAATACTACGTGCGAGTTCCTTTTTCGTTACGTTAGCCAGGATCACAGCATCATCACTCGTCCCGAACCGCTCTTCGAGAACGCTTTTTACGCGCTCTCTATCCCAGCCTCTATCCAGCGCTTTTCCATACAACGCGCGCAGTTGTTGCGCTGTTGCTCTGTCGAGCCCGCCAAGAGGTTCCAGCGCTGCGAGTAGACCGTTGATCGTCTCACTTATACTCTCCAGCTCGCTGATCTCCTTTTCGACCGCAATGGTCTTCCCCTCTACAGGAACGGATACCGTTACTTTCGTGCTCATTTTTCGGTTTCCTCTCTCTGTTCGTTCGGGGATAGCGAACGCGAGCGAGGCGGGCAATCAGTAACGGGGCGATGTGCCGTACCGCCCATGCCGCGGTTGTGCCCTGCGGCCCTATCCTATCCTGCTGCCAGCGCCATCCGCTTCCGCACCCCATCTGAACGAGTAGTTACCGCACATACGCACATAAATATAGCTAGCATAAAAACCTTTCCTTGTTTTGGGCCATGAGGTGCGAGCACCGGTGCTGTGACCTCGACCGCGTTAGGAACGGGACGGCTAAGCATCGTTTCAGGGTAACGCAGCCTTGAGCGCGTCCAGCAGTAGTTTCCCGGCTTCTTGCATGATCGGCCGTTCAGGACCCATGTACGCGACGCACTCGTTATCGTGCAGTTGCAGCACCTGCTCCTCGAATTTCGGGTCCGTATAGGACATGCCGATCAGCTTCGCCGCCACTTTCGATGCGGAGCCGCAGGGTGTGTCACGCACCACCTTCACGCTCTCGATGATTTTCGTCTTCGGATTCACGTGCACGATCAGCTCCGGGCTACCGAACCGCGCGGCAAACGCCTGTATCTCCGGGTGCGCGCCCGACTTCAGTGCGCAGAGCGGCTCCTGGAATTCGAGGTGGATGCCCTCTTTCTCGAGCTCCTCGGTAATAGAATATTTACCCTCCGGGATCAGGTTGGGATCATCAATGGCCCAGAGGACCGCTTTGACCCCCAGCTTCGCCGCGATGATCGGAACGAGGTCACCGGCCTTCGGGAGTATCCCGAGCACGATGAGGAGATCAGCAGTGCAGAGGGGCAGATCGGCCGGGAGGTCCCGCTCGGGATCGTCGAGAGATAGGGAAGCCAGTTCAAGATCATAGATGCCAACGATACGGTCGGCGAACTCGCTCGCAGCTAGATGCTCGGCGATCAGCTCGCCAAACGAACCATGATAGAGGATATAGATCTGATTCATGAGCGTGTGCGCCCCGTCTTCTGCTCTGCTGCTCACATCGGTCTGGCAGGGGTACCGATTGCTGCAGGAGCTCAACAAACGGAAGTAACGGCGGTGGCTACGCCACTATTCTCGTGTATACCGCCCGGTAAACCTGAGAGAGATCGCCCTTCTCCTGTCTGAACACGTCTTTATCCAGGCTCCGGATCTCGCCGCGTGTCTCGTACGCTTCTTTATCCCAGAACCTGCAGACATCAGGTGTACCCACCTCGTCGCCGAGGATGATCTCACCGCACTTCTTGCAGCGACCGTACTCGAGCTTAAAATCGGCCAGAATGACCGCCTTTGCGCTCAGATACTCGCTCATGAGCTCACCGATGCGCCGCGTCGTAGCCTTGAGGAACTCGATCTCGGGCCGGTCCATCCATCCGTTCGCAACGAGCTCATCCTCAGTCACGGGACGATCGACCGTTTCGAACTTGGTGGTGAATTCCACAAAACTACTGGCGAGAGGCGTCCCTTCTGCCAGTTTCGTGCCCTCGTGCACGAACTCGCCAGTGAGCTGTACCTCACCGCGCTGATAGCGTCGCCAGAGCGAGCCGTAGAGGTAGTTCCGGGCGATGACCTCGACGGGCAGGATCTCGAGATCCTGAGCCACGAGCATGTTCGGTGGCACGAACTCCCGGAAGTGCGTTTTAATCCCTGCAGCTTCGAGCTGCTGGAACCAGAAACAGGAGAGCATGCAGCAGATCGTGCCCTTACCGGTATATTCCGCTTTCTTCAGCCCGTCGAAGGCCGTTACGCGGTCGGTAAAGACGAAGACGATATCGCCATCTGGCCGTTGATACAGGTCCTTCGCTTTCCCGCTTCGCAGATACGTCGCCTCGTTCATGAGCGTTCAGTAGGAATAGCTCGCTACTTTTATATATAAGTCTCTTCCTATAGCAAGCAAACGGAGAGCGTTTAGAGCGCGTAGCGTGGTCATGCAGGCCGTTTCTCATGCGGCGCTCTGTCTTCGTTACGCGGGATTCAGTTAGGCGAGAATGAGAACCGCCAATTTGAAACGGAGCACGAAGGAGACGAGTGTCAGTGTGGACTTGAACCTTGATGGCACGGGCACGAGCGAGATCAGCACGACGATCAGATTCTTCGATCATATGCTCGCGACCTTTGCGAAGCACGGGTTCTTCGACCTGGAGGTGAATGCCGCGGGCGACCTGAGCCACCATATCATCGAGGATACCGGTATCGTTCTGGGCGAGGCGTTCAAGAAGGCCCTGGGAGCTGCGGACTCAGCGGACCGCGCGGCGATCGTGCGATTCGGGTCGGCCACGGTGCCTATGGACGAGTCGATCGCGGGTTGTGCCGTGGATCTCGGCGGAATCGGCGGTGTAGGCCGCGGTTATACGGTATTCGAGGCGGAGTTCGAGAAAGAGCAGGTGGAGGACATCAGCACTGAGAACATCCCCCATTTCATCACGACCTTCGCCACGCACGCGAGCTTCACGATCCACGTCTGGGCACGGGGCGAGAACGAGCACCATAAGATCGAGGCGATCTTCAAGGCCTTAGCGATCGCTCTGGATCGTGCGACACGGCTTGAAGAGCGTAAGACGGCGAAGGTCAGGTAGGTAGTGCAGGGTATTGAGCGTGCGAGATGTGGACTGAGGATTACAGACCGAAGCGGTTGGATGAGCTCATTGGTCATGATGAGGTGGTGAAGCGGCTGCAGGGCTTTGTCAAGGAGCAGACGGTGCCGAACCTCCTGCTCTGGGGGCCACCAGGCTCAGGCAAGACCTCGGTGGTCTACGCGCTGTCGCAGGAGCTCTACGGCGAGTTTTACCGTGAGAACCTCATGCACATAGAGACCGCGGATTTCGTAGAGGGTGGCAAGAGATGGTTGAAGGAGACCAAGCGGTTCAAGTTCTTTTATAACGAGCAGAAGTCCGCGATCGTTATGTTCAAGGACATGCTCCGCGAATATGCCGCGTTGGCACCGATCAATGCGAGCTTCAAGCTCCTGTATTTCAGTAATGCCGATTTGCTGCCCTGGAATGTGCAGCACGCGTTGCGCCGGATCATGGAGCGGAGCAACAGAACCTGCCGGTTCATCTTCGCCACCACGAAACCCGCGAGCATCATTCCGGCTATACGGTCACGCTGCCTGAATCTGCATTTCCGGTCGCTCGCGCAAACGGGCGCGCTGGATCAGCTGCTCGGTGTGGTCGCCCAGCGTGAGGGGATAACGCTTACCGCGGAGGGTCTGGCGGCCCTGGGCGATTACGCACGGGGCGATGCGCGTACTGCACTCCTGATCCTGGAAGCCGCGACGGCACGAGCGGGACCGGAACCGCCGGTGATCATCGATGCGACCCGTATAGCAGCAGTTGCGGCGAACGTGTTTTTCCAGCGCCAGCAAGCGGAGGGGTTGCTCGAATCTGCGTTACGCGGTCGTTACAGGGATGTGCGGGCACGGTTGGAATTCCTGATGCGTGTGGAGCGCGTGGGAGGCCGTGAGCTGCTGCTGGAGCTCCATGAGGCAGTGCGACGGAAGATGCAGCGCGAGATGACGCCTGAGGATCGGGACCGGTATGCACGGGTCATCGTGCACGAGGCTGAGGCTGACCTCAAACTCTGCACCGCGCTACATCCGCTGATACCGCTCGATGAGCTGTTAGCGACGATCGCCTTTCGCGACTGACTGAACGGGTCGTCAGCCCGCGTCACACGCCGCCTTCCACCATCGCTCTGAATGCCTGCTCGTCGAGTATAGTAATCCTGAGCTTCTGCGCCTGCTGGTATTTCGAGCCGGGCTCTTCGCCAGCCACCAGGTAATCAGTCCGTTTCGAGACGCTCGAGGCCACCTTGCCGCCCCTGCGCTCGACGAGCGCCTTTGCTTCCTCACGGGGCAGGGATATGCGGCCCGTGAAGACGAAGGTCTTCCCTTTCAGTGCCGGTGGCGCTGCAGTAGCGGCTGCTGCTTTGATCTCGTACTTCACGCCTGCGCGCTCCAGCTTCTGCAGCAGTTGTTTGGTACCCGGCTGCGCGAAGAACAGGCGGATGCTCTTCGCCACCTCCGGGCCGATTTCCGGTATGCCGGTCAGGTCGTCATACGTGGCGTTCTGGAGCGCTTCCAGCGTGAGGAACTGCTCAGCGAGCAGTGATGCGGTATGCTCACCCACGTGTCGTATCCCGAGCGCGTGGATGAGCCGTGCGAAGCTGGTATGCTTGCTCCGGTCGAGCGCGAGGAGTATTTTCTGCGCTGACTTCTCACCCATTCGCTCCAGGCGTACGAGCTCGCGTTTCGTTAAGAAGAAGAGATCAGCGGGATCGGCGACCATGCCGCGATCCACCAGTTGCTCGATCACCTTCTCACCCAGCCCCTCGATGTTCAGTGCACGGAGCGCGGCGAAATGCTTGATGCGCTCCTTCAGCTGTGCCGGGCAGGCGACACCGATGCAGCGCGCAATCGGCCCTTCCTTGATCACGTCCGAGCCACAGACCGGGCAGTTCTGGGGCATCTGGAACGCCTGCTCCTTACCGGTTCGTTTCGAGGTGATCACGCTCACCACCTCGGGGATCACGTCGCCCGCCCGTTCGACCACCACGGTATCGCCGATCCGCACGTCCTTTCTTCTGAGCTCGTCCTCGTTATGGAGCGTTGCCCGGCTCACGGTCACGCCGGCGATCTGCACCGGCTCAAGGATCGCAACGGGCGTGAGTGCACCGGTCCGTCCCACCTGGACGATGATATCGTTCACCCGTGTGAATTCCTCACGCGCGGGGAATTTGTAGGCGATCGCCCAGCGTGGGCTCCGTGAAATGGTCCCCAGCAGCTCCTGCTGCGCGATGTTGTTCACCTTCACGACGACGCCGTCGATCTCGTAATCAAGCTGGTCACGCTGCTGCTGCACGGTGTTATGGTAACGGATCACGGCGTCGATATCCGTGAACTGTTGGATCAACGGATTTATCCTGAAGCCGATCTGTTTCAGATACGCCAGTGCCTCCTTTTGCGACGAAACGGTTCTGCCTTCGAGGCGGCCGATCCCATAGGCGAAGAAGTCGAGCGGCCGAGCGGCCGTGACCTTCGGATCGAGCTGCCGTACCGAGCCAGCAGCGGCATTACGGGGATTGGCGAAGGTCTTCTCACCGCGTTCGCCCAGTTTCGTGTTCAGCGCCCTGAATTTGCTGAGCGGCATGTAAACCTCGCCACGCACCTCGAGCAGGGCTGGTGGTGCGGTTTCATCAGGCGCATCAGCACGGATGCGTAACGGTATCGAGTTAATCGTCCGCAGGTTCTGGGTGATATCCTCGCCGGTATAGCCGTCACCGCGGGTGCTGCCGGCGGAAAAGGTACCCTGATCGTAGACCAGCTCCATCGCCAGGCCGTCGATCTTCGGCTCCACCACGTACTCGATCACGGACTCCGGCCCCAGAAGCCGGCGCACGCGGTCATCGAAGTCCCGTACGTCCGCTTCGGCCGTGACACTGTTCAGGCTGAGCATCGGGATACGGTGCTCGTACGTGCCGAACTCCTCTAACGGTTTCGCACCGATCCGTTGCGTGGGTGAATCGTGCGTAATCAGCTCGGGGTGTCTTTGCTCCAGATCCACCAGCTCGGCGAACAGGCGGTCGTATTCAGCGTCCGCGATCTCCGGCGCATCCAGGACGTAATAGCGATAATTGTGATAGCGAATCAGCTCTCGTAACTCCTCTATTCGTTTCGTTACCGCCTCGTTATCCCCGTCGCCACCCATGTTTTTATATATTCGTCACCTGATACTTAATACACGAGGTATCAACCAGCATGGCAGCGGAGCGGAATAAAGAGGAGACGTTAATACCGAGCACGGATTACCTGGCCAGCGGCATTCATATCGGCACGCAGCAGAAGACCGGGGACATGAAGCGGTTCATCTACCAGGCGCGGCCGGATGGTTTGTATCTGCTGGATATCAGGCAGATGGATGAGCGGCTGCGACGTGCAGCGAAGTTTTTGGCGAATTACGACCCGAAAACGATTTTGGTGGTTGCGGCGCGCGAATACGGGCACCAGCCAGTGCGGATGTTCGCGGAGGTAACCGGCGCCGCGGCAAATGTCGAGCGGTTCATCCCGGGTACGTTGACCAATCCTGATAGCGCGCACTTCGTCGAGCCTGCCGTGCTGGTCGTGACGGACCCGATGACCGATGAGCAGTCCTTACGGGAAGCAGTGAGCATCGGTATCCCGATCGTTGCCCTCTGTGACGCGAACAATTCGACCTCGAATATCGATCTTATCATTCCGACGAACAACAAGGGCCGGAAGGCGCTTGCCACGGTTTACTGGCTGCTGGCGCGCGAGATGCTGCGCGAGCGGTACCGGCGTGCGGGCATGGAAGGCGAATTCACCTTTGCGTTTACGGCGGACGATTTTGAAGCTTCCCTGTAATGCCTCCGGGAGGTCAGGCGATGAGAAAGTCGGTAGTAGCAGGTTCCTGGTACGAGGGAGATGCAGACCGGTTGAACCGGCAGTTGCAGGGCTTCTTCGCGGACTTGCCGCGTGCGCTGCATGATCAGGTGCTCGGCGCGGTCGTGCCCCATGCGGGCTATCTGTATTCAGGCCGAGTAGCCGCGAGTGTTTACGCACGACTGCCGCCTGCGGACACTTATGTTCTCCTCGGGACCAATCACCAGGCTATCGGCTCACTCATAGCGGTGTCTGCCGAGCCCTGGGAGACGCCTCTGGGCGTGGTCGCGCCTGATGCGGCGTTCATAGAGGCGCTGCCGAGACGGCTCATTGCTGTGGACGAGACGGCGCACCGGTATGAGCATTCCATTGAGCTTCAGCTCCCGTTCCTCCAGTTCTGCTTCGGGCGATCGTTCCGCATCGTGCCGATCAGCATCGGGCTGGGTGACGAGGAAACGGTGCGTGAGATCGGTGACGATCTCGCCAGTACAATCGCCGCATATGACAAGCGCGTGATGATCATAGCGTCATCGGATTTCACGCATTACGAGCCCGAAAAGATCGCGCGTGACAAGGACGGTTACGTGATCGAAGCGATCACGGAGCTGGACGTGCCGAAGTTCTTCAAACGGGTGTACGAGCGGAACGTGACCGCGTGCGGCATTGCGCCGATCGGTGCGATGCTACAGGCAGTCAGGCGACTCGGCGCGACGAGCGGTATCGTGACCGCGTACATGACGAGCGGAGACATCACGGGCGAGCGTTCCAGCGTCGTGGGCTACGGCGGTATTATCCTTGTCTGAACTCTATTACCGCACCTTACCTACCGGCCCTGCAGAGCACGACACCCTGCGGCAGGCGGCATGAATATTGAATATGATAGATACATACCTTACCTATCTAGAACCACCATGGAGGAACTGAAGCGCGGCGCTGCGTTGATACCCGCCTGCAGGGTCTTCTTTGCGGAATACTTACAGAGCGACCTCTTCATCGAACATGCAGGCGCCACACAGCTCATAACGCCCACCGGTGCGTGCTGTCAGCGCCTCTACGCGGTAGGCGCGATAGAATCGGTGGAAGCACGGGGTACGGTCGTCCGGATACAGCTCAACGACAGTACCGCTTCCGTGCCCGTGTACGCGGCACAGGATCGCTATCCCGCGGAACCCGCAGCGGCTGGTACGGACGCCGGGCGGTATCTCGCGATCGCCGGTGCCGTCACGGTGCGTGCCGGCGCGGATGGCAGCAGACGCGCGCGTATTCTGGCCGAAGCGCTCGGGTTCGTTGATGACCGTGCACGAGCGGCCTGGCTCCTTGCGACTGCGCAGAGAACGCTGGCGCGTATCGAGCAGCTCCGAATCCTTTCGAGCGCCCCGAGCTCTTCCGGGCCGGGCGAGTGTGCGCGTGCGCATTACGCGCTCGATACTGAGCGTCTGGACGCGCTGTCGGGTACGGCGATAACCGCGGTCAGCGGCCTGCTGGCGCATTATCGTGCACAAACGCGAGCCTTGATTTTGGATCAGCTCACGAAGGCGGGCACGAGCGGGTTGGACCGGTCACGGGTGCTCGATCGGTTGCGGCGCGGTCACGGATTGCCGGAGACCTGGATCGGGGAGGTCATCGACGGGCTCATCTTCGCGGGCGAGTGCTCAGAATCGGAGAGCAGCGTGTTACGACGCATAAGTTAAGCAGTTGAGCAGTTCAGTGAGCGATTATGCGGTTTGTGCTGGTTACGCAGTCGCTGTAACCGGTGAAGAGCTGGTGCCAGAGTCGCATGCGTGTGCCCCGGACAGTCGAAGTTGCACCTGACCTGCTCTGCGGGTTAAGCGTGGTGGGGTGTTAAAGCAGTTACGGGAAAGAGATAAGTACCGTAACAGCCCCTCAGTGATACACATTGATGTTTGTTATTTGTTTGCGATTTGGATTTTTGAGCTTAGGATTTGTTTGTATTTTGGTATTTGTAATTTGGTATTTTGCCCTTGCGGTAGAGGTTATTATAGGCGCAGAACGGTATTATGCGCCCGTCCGGCAGCCCGTAGTGGATCACGCATTTTCGCACACGTGCGCAATCGAAGTTGTAGGGATCCATGAAGTGCATGGCGCCGACGAAGAGCAGCTTGAAGTGAAGATTGCTGAGGTCGTCGTACGCTTGGCTCTTGACGAAATCGATGAACAGGTCTTTAAGAAGACCGGAGTGGATCGTTCGTATCGCGCTGAGCAGGGAGATCCTGCCGCTTTTACGGTACGAGTCGGCCAGACGTTCAATATCCACGTACTTCGTAAGCGGCTCCACCGTGCCGGTATCGGTATCGAGCACAAGGTATGAGAATGCGCCGCAGGAGAAATGGCAGCCCACATCGGCTTTGCCCAGCGTGCCCAGTAACACGCTCATCACAGACGGCGGATAGAAATCGCTCTGCTGCAGGAAATCAGTCTGTGCCGCGATGTTGCTGATGATATCGGAGACCGTGATCCGCTCCGCTGGACGGTGATTCGTCCGTCCGCAGAAGGAGATTGGTTGGAAATTAACGCCGCGGACAATGTCGCTGTTCGCGATGGCGAACCGTAAAATGTCTCCGATCTGGTCGTCGTTCACGCCCTTGACGATAGTAGGCACGAGCACGATCGCGGGCTTCGGACCTGCCTGCCGGTGGTTCTCGATCGCCTGCTTCTTGACCTCAAGCAGTTTGCGACCCCGTAAGCTCAGGTAGGGCGCCTCAGTCACACCATCGAACTGGAGATAGACCACACTCAAGCCTGCAGACTCCATCGCGCTGCAGAAGGCGGGGCTCGCAGCCATCTTCAGCCCGTTCGTGTTCACCTCCACGTGCTCGAATTTCGTGCGTGCGTAAGCGATCAGCTCCGGGAGATCTGATCTGAGCGTGGGCTCGCCACCACTGAACTGGAGCCCTGAAGCGTTCGTGCTCGCGGCGAACGTGTCAATGATCGCCTTGATAGACGCCGGTGACAGATCAGGTTCCACGAGGTCGTTCTCGCTCTTAGCGAAGCAGGTTGGGCAGCTCAGGTTGCAGCGTTCCGTAACATCGATCACGCCCAGGACCGTTTGTGATTCGTGGTTCGTGCAGAGGCCGCAGGCGAAGGAGCATGCGGCATCATGCTCTGGTTCCCCTGCGCCCGGGCGTCCCGCGCCTGAGAGATCCCGGGCTTCGAATGCACGGTATAGCTCGTAATCTGACCATACGAGGTCTTTGAACACGCCGTGCTCTGCGCAGCGCTTCTCGAGCCATACCGCGCCCTTAGCTTCGTACACCTTTGCCTCGAGGGGTTCATAGCAGATGGGGCAGATGCTCGTGGTGGAGCGAATGCGGGTCATGGTCCACGATAATGCGCGTTGTGTACCTTTCATTATAATAACGGGTACTGATATATCCCGCACCGCCGGCGAGATATCCTACGACTCGTTCATCGAGGGCGGGACCCGGGACGAACTCCCTATACACATGCCAGAGATTCGCGGCGAATACGTCCAAGGTTAGTCGACCGTTGTCCCGATGCGGTATCGCAACCGTAGAGAACGGTTTCACTTTGTTTCCTCCTCCGTGAGCATTTGTTTGAGTTGGGGTTCGAGCACGGGAAGACGTTCCTTGATCACCTTCCAAACGATTTCGTAGTCAACCCCGAAGTAAAAATGAATGAGTTTATCACGCATCTTCGCGATCTCGCTCCACGGGATCTCCCTGTAGTTCTGCCTGAGTTCATGCGGTATGTTCTTAGCAGCCTCACCCATGATTTCAAGCTTGCGAACGACCGCACCGAGGTCTTATCGTCCTCGACGAACTCCTCGTAGGCCATATCACCGACGAATTCGTCGATCTTCTCAATACAGTCGAGTATATCTCCCGTAGATAGAGTGAGTAGTCACGTTTCATGCGTATACGACCTCGTTTAAGATCCGCTCACGCAGCTCTTTGCGCACCACTGGCTTTCGTACCAGCTCTACCTTCTTCCGCAACACCCGCTGGAGGTACCGTTCAAGATTGATGAAGTCAAGGAGATCAGGCACTTCATAGAAGTCCACGAGTATGTCCACATCGCTTTCGGTTGTTTGCTCACTGCGCACAAAGGAGCCAAACACGCCGATCTCTTTTACCTTGTACCGCTCCTTCAAGATGTGTTTGTGCGCTTTTATGGTGGCTAACAACTCGTGTACGCTTTTATCCATTTTCTTTTCCCTTTATGGTGGTCATAGACGATATCTTCACGGTAATCTCCAACCTCTTGTTTTATAGATACGCAACCTCGCGAAGCACCTGTTTGCCGATCCGCGGCTTGAGCGCCGATTTCATCACCAAATCTACCTTAAAGCCTAATAGTCCGTCCGCTCAAGTAATGCTCCAGGTGAATGAATTTTAAAAGCCCTATGTGTGCTTCGAACTCCACGAGGAGATCAAGATCGCTCGATCCAAGAAGCGGTTTATTGTGTGTGGTGTGCAGATAACGACGATACACTTATTCTCTCGCCGGTAGGTGCAGAGCACACTTTGGTACCCGGCAAGATCTTTATTTGGAGTGCCGCTCGTTAAAAATATTGGTGCTAGAAATGGTTACCTTTACGGCAATTCTGCATGAGGAGGAGGATATGTACGTGGCCGAATGTCCAGAGGTCGGAACGGTGAGTCAGGGAGGGACCATAGAAGAGGCTATTGATAATCTCAGAGAAGCTACGGAACTTTATTTGGAAGAGTTCCCCTTAAAGGAAGGCCGGAAATCACTGATGACCACTTTTGAGGTGGCTGTTCGTGCCAAGACTTAAGGACGTCTCGGAAGATACCGTAGTACGAATTCTTTGTAATAAGATGGGTTTTGAGATTAGCAGCCAATCAGGCAGCCATGTCAGACTTTCCAAGATGAGACCAGAGGGCAAAGTTGGCACGGTCGTTCCCTTGCATAAAGAGCTGAATAATAGGTACGTTGAGTGGAGTTCTCAAATAGGCAAAAGTAGATATGAAGGAGTTCTCCAAATATCTGTGATTAACTCTTCAGTCACATGGATGATTCTATCTAACTAACGTCAGCGACCAAAAATGGGACAACTACGTTCATCGAGTCGGATACTCATGAGAGGCTAAAAGAAAACTGCCTCAAATAATATAATCCTCTTAGTCTGGTACAGAGCCATGCACCTAAAGATCCAAGCAGTTCCCCCTTTCGATTTCCATTTAAGCGCTACCATCTTCGCCACCGGCGACCCACAGGTCCGCACCTACGCAAACGGAACGTTCTGGCAGGTACTTCGCGTCAACTCCAAACTGGCGCTCGTTATCGTAACAGCTTCAGGCACCGTTGAGCAGCCCGAGCTGTCAGTCGATTTACAGCCCCGGGATGAGCTTTCTCCTGATGATATCGAGCAGGTCGAAGCAACGATCGCATCGCTCTTCAATATACCACTCGATTTGACCGCGTTTTACCAGGACGTGCAGGCCGATGCGGTGCTTGCCGCGCTCACCAGACGACTCAGCGGCTTGAAGGGCCCGAGCACACCCACCGTCTTCGAAGCGCTGGTGGACTCGATCATCGAGCAGCAGATCGCGCTCAACGTCGCGCACCGCCTGGAACGCACGGTGATCAAGACGTTTGGTGCGGTGCTGGAGTTGGATGCGGCTGTTTATTATGCCTATCCCACACCGGAAAACATTGCTGCTGGAACGATCGACCAGCTCCGTGCTTGCGGGCTGAGCATGCGCAAAGCGGAATATATCTACGGTATCGCTACTGCAATTGTAGACGGAGAGCTGGATTTAGAGCGATTCAAGACCTGCGAAGACGCTGAACTGATCATCAGGGAGCTGACGCAGGTACGCGGCATCGGGCGGTGGACCGCGGAGTTGACGATGCTCAGGGGCATGCACAAATCAGAGGCTTTCCCAGCTGACGATTTGGGGTTACGGCGGCATATCGCGCACTATTACTGTGACGATCACAAAATCTCGGGCGCTGAGGCGCGAGCAATAGCGGAAAACTGGGGCCGATGGAAAGGGCTGGCTGCGTATTATCTGGTGGTGGCTGATCGGCTGGGCATGGAGCGTGAGGTCACAAATAATAATACTTCCCGCTCTGCTTCTGCTCGCGGTCCTTAGCTGACCCGATCTTATTGATCCGCGGCCGGAGCGTGCTCTCGTCACGCCTGAAGGTCACGCCCAGCTCCTTCAGGAACGAATTCATGCCGGCACGCATATCAAAAATCCCGGTGATCTCACCCCGCATGCCCGGCGTGCCCTCGAAGACCATCAACCGATCGCTCAGCATGTCGATCAGGTAGATGTCATGATCAACGATCAGCATCGAGACGGTGCGCCGTTCAGCATACCGCCGCAGTGTCTTGATCAATCGCACCTTCTGCTCGACATCGAGGTGCGCCGATGGCTCGTCCAGCACGTAAAACGGGGCGTCCCGGCAGAGGCACGCGGCAATTGCCACGCTCTGCAACTCGCCGCCGCTGAGTTCCGTAATAACCTTCTCCTCGATCTCCGGGATACCTAACGGTCTGATCACCTCGATAATGTCCGCCTCGGTCAACCCGTTCTCCTTGAGCGATGCGAAGAAATCCTTCACCGTCATCCCCAGCTCGCCCCGGATGTACTGCGGCTTGTAGGAGATGGTGATGTCAAGCTCAATGCTGCCCGCTGTGGGCTCGACATCGCCTACCAGTACCTTCACAAAAGTGCTTTTCCCGATCGCGTTACGGCCGACGCCGCCGAGCACCTCGCCCTCCGCGATACTGCCGGGCTTCGCTGCCAGAACAAAACCGCTTTCATCGTATCGTTTCTCAAAGCCCGCGTATTCGAGGTGTATGGGTCGCTCTTCAAGCGTTTCACGCGGCGGATGCGCCGTGAACTCGATCGGTTTGTCCCGTATCCGCACGTTCTCCGCCTGCAAGAACCCGCTCAGATACTCATTGATGCCCCGGCTCGTGCTCTTCGGCATCGTGACCACGCCGTACTCGCCCGGCATGCCGTAGAGCAGATGCACGTAGTCCGCAAGCATATCAAGGATCGCGAGATCATGCTCTACCACCATTACCGCTTTCCCCTCCAGTGCTGCCCGTATCCCCTTTGCCACGCGGACGCGCTGATAGATATCGAGATACGGCGTTACCTCGTCAAAGAAGTAGAAATCAGCATCGCGAATCAGACAGGCGATCACCGCAACGCGCTGTAACTCGCCGCCGCTGAGCGATTTGATGTCCGTATTCAATGCTGTCTCGATCTCAAACGCTCTGGCAAGCTCAGATGCTTCGCCCGTCTCATCCGTGCTCGCCAGCAGCTCGGCGGCCGAACCCTCAAAGTAGCGGGGTATCGCATCCACATACTGTGGCTTATAGGAGACTTTAATTCTGTTCTTTGCGAGTTTATCGAAGTAGTTCTGCAGCTCTGAGCCCGCGTAGCGTTTGATGATCTCACCCCAGGCCACCTCAGCCTCGACATTACCCAGATTCGGCCGCTGCAGCCCTGCGAGGATCTTCACCGCGGTGCTCTTCCCGATGCCGTTCTGGCCGAGCAGCCCGGTAATTTTGCCGGCCTTGGGAATCGGCATGCCGTAGAGCACAAAACCATTCTCACCATAGCGGTGCGTCTCTTCACCTTCCAGTTCCTCAGGCAGACCGATAATCGAGATCGCCCTGAACGGGCATTTCTTGATGCAGATCCCGCACCCCTCGCATAACTCCTCGGAGATGATTGGCTTGCTGTCCGCGCCCAGAATGACCGTCTCCTCGCCCGTTCGCACCATGGGGCAGTACTTCATGCACTCGTAGGAGCACTTCTTCGGCTGACATTTGTCCTTCTTCACGATCGCGATGCGCATCTTAGTTACCTGCTCGAGTGCATCAGAGCTCGCAGCTCATCATAACACTCGTCCTGTAGCGCCGCGATGAGGGATACATTATGCGTCCTTCCTGCCTCGGTCTCCAGTGCCCGCCCCTCAAGATCCGTTAGCGTGCCCCCAGCCTCCTGCAAGATCAGAGCAGCGCCGGCGATATCATAGCCGTTGACGAGTCCCCGCACGTCGAGAAAGCCATCTATCGCACCTTCCGCAATAAGGCAGAGCTCCAGCGCCACGCTGCCCAGCACCCTGATCACCTTTTCTCCGTTCGCCGCGAGAAACGTGAGCACCGCCTCAGGAATCGAGGTCGCACCGTAGGTGTAAACCGAGAACGCCCGCTTCGTCTTGCCGCATATCGTACGTGGCAGCTGGCTGCCGTTAACCCATGCGTGTCCACCGCGCACTGCGTAGTAGGTCTTCCCGTAGATCGCAGCAACAACGCTCGCCTGAATATCCTCGAACCGCACATGCTCGACGTGCGGCGAATACGCAATCGAGGAGCAGAAGACCGGGATACCCAGGACGACATTGGTGGAGCCGTCAATCGGATCGAAAATGAGGGTGAATTCCGGCTCGCCACCTGCGGGATAGATATGATCGCCCAGCTCCTCTGAAATAATGCGTGCACAGCGCTCATGCCGCTGTAATGCGCGATGCATCGCCTCTTCCGCATGGAGATCAATCTTCCGCGTGACGTCCTGCGGCCTTTGCTTCAGCACCGCACCGTAATCCGTATTCTCTGCAAGATACCCCTGTATTGCCGTTCTGATCTCCGTGGCGAGCGCTAAGAGCTCCTTGATCTCCATGCTAACCTCAAAACGCTTACTGCTCTGCCGAGTGCGCCCGGCGCGCTTGCTCCTTCAAGCCCGCTTCACGCTTCTCCGCCTGCTTCTGCTGGAGTGCAGTAATAGCGGACCTATCCAGGGGCTTCGCCTCGATGAAACTCCACTGTTGCGCACTCTCGAAGACTTCCTTGCCCACATCGGTGTGCACGATCACGACCGAAGCGCCCGCTGAGGCACTGATCGAGCCCACACTGAGGTCTGCAAACTGCCCGATCAGATCCGCGCAGGTCTTACATCCCTCACGCTTTTCGCCTTCGCTTGTAAGAACACCATCGCAAAAGACCGCGATTCGTAATCGCACCACAGACGAGAAATTATGAGCGTTGTGGGTTTCTCGACCTACAGAGAGCAGCTTCTCATACGCTTCCATCTGACACGGGGTCCCGACTAGCGCAACGGACCAGAGCCCGTAATTCACGATCGCATCGGCCAGACCCGTCAGCGCGGCCGCAGCGCCGTAATTGCCGCCGGCATGCTCGATCAATGCGCCCTTGTGCATCGCAATACGCACCTCAGGCAGCGCGCCATCCGTATCCGCGACCGCGACCACACCCTCGACGAGCGCATCGGCCAGTGCTGATGCGAGCAGCGACGTGAGCACGTCGTCGGCCACGCCAGCAGCCTTTATTTCCGCATCACTGGTGACCACTTCATAATACTCTCCCAGGTCTTCCCGTAACGCGGGCTTCTCCACCCGCGGGCACTGGTAATAGCAGTAGCCGCAATCGATCGGGCACTGGAGCTCGTCGCCCATCGCCGCTCTTACTAACGGAGTAGCCGCGCATGCTTCACCTGCCGGTGTGGACTGCTGATGGCCCCCCAGTACGGGCAGGCCCGATACCGGGTCAATGCTGAGAAAATCGAGATCGAGTAACCGACAGACAGCCACGCATGCACCGCAGCCTGAGCACGTACCCGCATCAATTACGTCACGCTTCAAATCACTGAATTCCTTCCTCTTTTCCATTTTTCTTACGTTCCATCCCGCTCCTGGTCTATGGTTCGCTCCTACCATTACATGCCGCCGTGCATATAAAAATGATCATTCCGGTCTTATGCGCAGGTAAAAGCGGGGCTGTAAAGTAAATGGGTGCTGGCAGCAAATGTGACTCGAAAATTATCCCGCAGAGTGGAACATAGTGCTCGTGATGGGTGATTTAGATCACTAACCCCCAACAGCTTGACAGCCGC